>DUVD01000057.1 GCA_012841225.1 Fibrobacter sp. | reverse complement strand
GCTGTATCAGCCTTGTCTGCGCCTTTTGCTCCTGAGGTTTTTTCGACTAAGGTGTTATACCGACAAATGCTGAAGTTTGTTTTAGCCGAAAAAAGCTTTATTGAGCCCGGTGATCCTGTAGGCATTGTCGCGTCTGTTCAGAAAGTAGATAGGCCTAAGTTCTCTATGCAAAGTGTTGGTGGCGGCGTTTTAATTCGTGGTCCTCAAGGTGAAATTCCCCGCTTAAGGCATTTAAACGGCTCTTCGATTTCTGCAGAAAAGCCAGTCCCTACAGGGGTCTATTTTATTTCTTTAGCAAAGGGTTCTTGGCACCGCATTTGGGCGAAGCACTAAACCTAATTTGATTTTTTATACATCCCTTGCAGAGGGCTTTTCGCAGAGAAAAGACTGCATTGCCTTTTTCTTGAGGATGTATGTTTTATCGATTTTTATCCTTTTTCTGCCTTTGCGGTGTGGCCTTTGCTTTAGGTCCAGCGCCTAAAATTTCCTTAGATTTTATTGATACCGATATTAAAGAAGTGGTGCGCTCCATTTCGGCGGCTTATGATATAGCGATTTTAGTCGACCGCGATGTCTCAGCGAACATTACGGTGCATTTAGATAGTGTTGGACTTTGGGAGGGCCTTGCGGCCATTTCGGAGGCTAATGGTTTTGAAGTCTTTCAAGAGGGGTCTTTATATCGCATTCGAAAGCAAATTTGGCGAGGTCAAAATATATTTTCATCTAAAAATGGCCTCGTTTCTATTGAGGTCCAAGATAAAGAAATTCATGCGTTTGTTAAAGAGTACGCCACCAACACCAACTTGAATATTTTGATAGAGCCGAGTATAGAGGCGAAAATTAGCGGGCGCTTACAAGACGTGACTGCAATCGTTGCCCTTCAATCCTTAATGCGCGCCCATGGCTATAGAGTTGTAGAAAGAGGAGATTGCTTTTTTATAGAATCGGTGCAGCAAGTCCTGAAAAATAAGGAGAACGAAGGTGCTTTAGGCATAGAAATTGCATACCGAGATTCATTATTTTTTGTTTGTTTTCAATCAGCACCTTTAAAAGTCGTTTTGAACGAACTCTCTCAAATAGCTCATTTGAATCTTGCCATTTACGGTGATCTTCACGAAAATGTATTAATCAAAGCGGATTCCCTCACTTTAGAGGACTTATTAAAAATGCTTTTTAAGGGGAGCCGCTACACCTATGCTTTTGATTCAACTGGTACTATTCTTGTAGGAGAGCGTGGCCCTTCTGCAATTGCCGAGCACTGCTTGTATTATTTAGAGCACATCCATTCCGAAAAAGCACTTCTTTTGCTTTCAAAAGCCTATCTAGAGAAGGGGTTACGCATTTTAGAGGTCAAAGAGCAAAACGCCCTTCTTTTGACCGGGGCTACTACGGAAATAGAATCTGCTTCTGATTTTTTAAAGCTTATCGATGTCGAAACACTACAGGTACTGTTGGAGTGCGTGATAGTTGAATTTAATAAGGGCAAGCATTTTGAATTTGGATTGCGTTCTGGAACTGCAAAAAAAACACCCGAGGGTGCCATTGGGCTTAATAGCTTCATTCGGATTTCAGACAAAAGTGTGCCTTGGGGCCGTGGTTTTGGAGAAATTGGCATTCTTTCGGACCAATTTGATTTTGAATTAGCCGCATTAGAAGAAAACAACCAAGCGGAAATTATTGCTAGGCCAAGCATTAGCACGCTAAATG
>DUVD01000056.1 GCA_012841225.1 Fibrobacter sp. | reverse complement strand
TCTTTATTGGATGGAGCTAAAATGGGAGTTTTAATTGGTAGCTTTGTTTCGGCATTGGTTGGCATGTTGATTATCTCAATCGTCAAAAAGCCTTCTGAATAAGCTGAGTACGAAAAGTTTAAAATAAAAAAGCCTCCTTTTGGAGGCTTTTTTTATCTACCAGTTTTCGGCAAGAAGTTCAAAGTGAGCTTTTGGGTGTATGCAAGCAGGGCACATTTCTGGAGCATCTGTACCTTCATGTAAGTAGCCACAGTTTAAGCAGCGCCATACGACTTTATCATCTTTTTTGAATACTTTACCAGCAACTAAATTATTGTACAAGTCGCGGTATCTTTTCTCGTGTTGTTTTTCGGCAACAGAAATCATTTCAAAGGCTTTTGCTATTTCTAGAAAGCCTTCTTCGCGCGCAGTCTTGGCAAATGTAGGGTAGAGTTCAGACCACTCTTCATTTTCACCATCAGCAGCGGCTTTGAGATTGTCGAGTGTGTTTGATGAAGCCCCGGCGGGGTACGTAGCGGTAATTTCTACAGGTCCACCTTCAAGGAACTTCCAAAAACGTTTAGCATGTTCTTTTTCTTGATTAGCTGTTTCTTCAAAAATACCAGCGATTTGTACAAGACCTTCTTTTTTAGCTATACTAGAAAAATAGGTGTAACGATTTCTTGCTTGAGACTCTCCTGCAAAAGCCTTTAGAAGATTTTTTTCGGTTTCAGAGCCTTTGATTTTTTTTGTCATATATTCTCCTATATAATTGGTAATCCGAGTACTATAATACTTTTTTTTACAACGATAAATATAGAATGCTTTAAAAAAACGGGACTTTTACCGTAAAAAATCTTATTTTTAGCATACCTTTTTTTTGTTTTTTTCATTTTACATAAAGAGAACGGCCTTTCTTCCGTTTAATAGGTAGTTTTGATCTAAACAAGTTGTTTTGGAGTATTAATATGCTTGATCTTTTAGCCGTGCAGTCGAGTACTGCGCATCCAACGGTGATCACTATGGTTTACACATTGCTTTTAGCATTTGTGCTCTCATCGTTGATCGCCTTTACTTATGAAAAAACATTTTTGGGTCTTTCCTATTCAAGAAATTTTGTGCAAGCAATTGTTTTGAGTTCGGTTGTAGCTGCCACGGTGATGCAGGCTATTGGCGATAATGTTGGTCGTGGACTTGGCATGCTTGGCGCTTTGTCCATTGTGAGATTTCGTACTAGCTTTAAAGACCCTCGTGATATTATGTTCTTGTTTTCTGCTTTAGGAGCCGGTATCGGTTGTGGCGTTTTTGCCTGGGGTGTGGCTGCTGGTGGTACGCTTGCTTTTTGTGCCGTTGCTTTAGTAATTAGTCGCTCAGGTTTAGGGACCAAGCATTTTTTTGATGGAATGCTTCGCTTTGCAATGCCAAATGAATCAGAAGCTCGCCTCGCTTTAGAAAAAACTCTTCGAGAAAACATGAAAACTTTTGTTTTAATTACGATGAGGGAAGTAGATGATGGTGGTCGAATAGACATGGCTTATCAGATTCGTTTGAGGCCCAACCGCCCAGCAGCGGAAATAGTGACCGAATTAAATAAGATTAAAGGCTTGTCCGACGTTCAGTTTATGATGCAAGATGCTACGACTGAGATGTAATATGAGTAAAAAAATGATAAAGTATTATATACTAAAAAACAAAATGTTCTTCGCTTGGGTTCTTTCCATTGTAGTTATCGTTGCTCTTGGGTTTTTATATCAAGGCATGAACGTTATCTTTTCGGGAGTAGCGGAAGCCACAGAAACGACTGTGAGTGTTCAATCGGCGGTAGAAGTGGTTTCTGTTCATGTGGTTGTTGGCCAAGAAATAAACGACGGTGACACACTTGTGAAACTTAGTCGGGGCGACTTAGTTCTTCGTATTAACGAAGTGAATAGAGAGTTAGACGCCTTAGAAGGTCGTGGTAGTATTAACACGGCAACCATCGATCAGAAAGTCGCTGAGGTCCAAGCTGACTTAGCCACAAAAAAGAATACGATTCGATTTGAAATTGAAAAGCTAAAGTCAGAATATCAAAAAAACTTAGATATGGCCTCCAAATTAAAGAGCTTGTCTTCTAATGGCGTGGCTAAAGTGGACTCTAATGATGCCATGATTATGCGCATACGCAATTTGGAGCAAGAGCTAAAAATGGCAGAGGCTAATGCCCAAGCTCAATTTGGAATTCTTCGAGGCAGCAAAGGCTTACAAAAAACGAGCAGCGCTTCAGAAGCGGAAGCTCTTCGCCGAGAGCTAGAAATTCTAAAAAAAGAGCAAGATGATCTAGTGATTACGAGTAAAGGGAGTTGGGTTGTCGCAAGCGTTAACGTGCGCGATGGCGAAAAAATCTCTAGTTTTTCTCCGATCATTACCTTAACGCGAAAGTCACCTTCTTTGATTCGCGGTTACATTCACGAAAAAATGTACAAGCAAATAGATGTAGGCACTAAAGTAGATGTGATGTCCCAAGCCGACGGCAAAAAGCTCCAAGGCGAAATAATAGGCCTTAGCAGCCGCATCGTTGAATTTCCAGTTCGCTTGCGTAAGACGCCAGAAATTATCGTTTACGGGCGTGAAGTGATTATTCGAATTCCAGAGGATAACGCGCTACTTTTAGGTGAAATGGTTACCATTTCCGAAATTATCGGCATCAGTAAATTATTGCACTCGAAGGATGATAAATGAATAAAGTTATTCTTGCTAGCCTACTAATGGTTTCTGCCTTAATGGCGGCTCCTTTAACCTGGGAGCGTTTAGTTAAGTCGTCCGAAGAAGACCCCGTTTTGAAGGCGGCGGATCGTCGAGTGGGTTCTATTTCTTCGGGCCCTTCGCTTAAGCTTTGGGACGATTTGCAGTTGCGTTATAAAATGGATGGATTCGGCTTTTTAGAACACGACTTTGAACTTCGCCTTAAACCTCGCTCTGTAGGAGAAGAAAAAGCGACTCGTGCATTTTGGACAGCACAAAAAAAATACCAACAAGCACGCTTAAAGGTAGATAAGTCTTACCTCATTTATGATCGTTACGAAAGGGCACTTCGCTATGTGATTCGTCAAAAGACAGCTGCAATAAACGAAGGCCTTTATCAAGTTAATCAAGATCGCATTTTGGTACTCCACTCTAAAGCGGGGTCCGAAACCTTCGATGCCTTAGATTTGATGGGTGCTCTTGAAAAAACAGCGGCCTTAAAAGCAGAGCTAATTTCGGATAGCATGGCTCTTCGAGATACAGAAATGAAACTTCGCTCTTGGGTTGCTGATTTTGATTCAATTGCTCTCGATACAACTTGGTTACCGACGATGGATGAGCTAAACGCTGTTTTGAAAGAAACGACAACGGTCGACTCCACATTTCCAGCCATTGCGATGACCAAGGGCAAGTGGGAAGTCAATGAGCAACGCCTCGTGCAAGAAAATACGGGCGATCGAGATATCATCTCTCACATTGGCTTAGGCTACAAGCATGTGGTTGCCAAAAAAAAGTATAAATGGTTGAATATTTATGATGACTATGAACGGGTAAATCCTGATTGTGGCGAGGATTCTGCTTGCGAAAAATGGCTTTTAGTGCGTTCAGACGACGATCGCCGCTCAATTGATAAATTTTATTTGAATGTCGCTATTAACATACCATTTTTCTCTAACAACAACGATGATGTAATGCGACGTCAGATTTCGGTGCTAGATGCCGAGAGTGATTATTTAGAAGAGCAGCGCAATTTGAGCCAAAAAGTCGCCCGTTTGTACGAAGAAATAGGCGCTTTAATTGCTCAATGGAAGGTGCAAAAAGACTTTGTGGCTCAAGTAGATGCGGGCAGTATTTTTCAAGAATTTGCGGCTGCCGCAGGTTCGGATCCCCTATTGCTTTTACGCGCCAAAGAAAGTGCTTTGGAGAGCACACTAAAAGCCATTAAATTGGAGTTTGATATTTTTCAACGCTACTTAGTTTTGCTTGATTATGCAGGTGTTTTTGCGAGGGATGACATTAGTAATCACCTTAAGGCAGGGCTGAAGTAATGTCTGGCGCTCGCGGTTTTAGTACGCTGGAACGTTTTGAACTGAAATACCACATTCCGGTATCTTGGGCAGATCGAATTGGTGCTCTAATTGCCCCTTATTGTGAAGAAGATTATTATTCTAAAATCACACCAGGTGGTTTCTACTGGATTACCAATCTTTATTTAGATTCCCCTAGCTGGACTTTTTTAGGATGGAAAAAGGCTGGTTTGCTTGACCGTTTTAACATGCGTGTAAGAACGTACGGAGAGCACCCGGACTCCAAAGGTGTATTTCATTTTGAAGTCAAGCGAAAAATAGATACCATTAGTTATAAAAGTCGAGCGACCATTAAAGGCACTAGCCCCTCTGTTATTTGGACAGAAAAACCCGAGAACTGGCCTGCTAAATCAGAACGAGATGTGGTGTATTTAAAGGATTTTCTTTATAGGACAAAACTCCACAATGCAAAACCTAGGCTTTTGACTCAATATAAGCGCAGGGCTTGGTTTGGATTAAACGAGGAGTACTCGCGCGTTACAATCGATACGGGCATGCGTTTTCGAGAAGAAACAGGCTTTGACTTCTCTGTGGATCCTAAATATATGCATTCTACTGGCCTGCCTCGATTTTTTGGCCCTGGTCGTAATGCTGTTTTAGAGTTAAAATGCCCTTGTTCGCAAGTACCCTATTGGATGATCGATTTAATTAAAATCTTGAATTTGAAACAAGATGGCTTTTCTAAATTTGGTAATGCCGCCTCTGAATGGCGCAAAGTGTACGAAGACCCTAGAGGCTTTAAGACGCCTCTTTACGCCAACTTGGCTGGCAACTTTTATTAAAGGAATAAAACATGGGCATTAAATTCTTAAAAACAATGATTCTTTGCTTTTCTCTTTATCAGTTGATGGCTTGCACTGATAAGCCGGGCAGCACAAGAACGGTGGAATATACCGAACTCGGTTGTACTGAAATCATGTACCATAGCACGAGTTTATTGGAGTTTATTGAACTGAAAATCACCAAAGGCCCAGCGCTCCCAAGTATGGTTTCTGCCGAAATGCGCATACAAGGTGCCGTTAATTACACGTTCCCCAATGAGCCCTTAGATACAGGAGAATACATTGTGGTGGTGAATGATTTAGACTTGTTTCACAGCACTTATCCCGATTTTTCTGGAAGGGTTTTTGGCCCTTGGGATAAGAATGACGATGGGACTCTTGCGAAACTGTCAAATGAAGGCGATGTTATCGAGCTTAGATTATCCGGTCAAGGTGATGCTAACTGTAGCTTTAGCGGAGAGCCTCCTTGGCCCAGTCTTGCCAACGGTAAAGGGCGCTCTTTAGTTTTTTTTGGAGAAAACTCCTCTCATTTTGGGTCTTGGGCAGCACACGCTGTTGATGGTGGCAATCCAGGCGGCCCCGATACTTATGTTCCTAATTTAGCTGTTCGCATTAACGAAGTCATGCCCAGCTTTGAGGGCAACGCCAACTGGGTGGAATTGTATAACAGCAGTGCCGAGTCAATTGATTTGAGTGGTTGGGAATTTAATGTCGTTGCTAAAGACACCACTTTTATTTTGCCCGAAGGCACTGTTATTGGGCCTAAAGAATACTTGGTTTTAGATGGTACTGAAGAGACGGGCGCTTTTGGCAGCGTAGGCCTTTTCGTGAATGCTGATGGTAGCGATTATTATTTAAGAGAAGTGATTGGTGGCGTTAAAACGGGTGGTGAATCGAGCTTAACTGCTCCTGCGGGGGAGTTGTCCAGTGGTTTTACGGTTCTAGCCGATTTGACTTTGGCGCAAGGGACTTTAGCGGCGCCTACTCCTGGAACTGCAAATGAAATTTTACTTAGTGGCCCTGTATTTATCAATGAATTCCATTACCATCCCATCGATTTATCCGATGAAGTGGAGTTTTTAGAATTGGTAAATAAATCAGACGAAATGATTTCTTTGACGCCGATTATTAATACAAAGGCAAGTAGCTGGAAAGTGACCGGGATAAATATGAGCTTTCCTCCTGGGGCCTATATCCCGGCTAATGGGATGGCGATTCTCATCGAAACGAGTTCAGATAGCGTTCTATTCCGTACGAAAAACAATATTGCTTCTGACATTCCTATTTATTGTTATGATGGTAGGCTGTCTAATAGAGGTGAGCTTCTAGTTGTTAAAAAACCATTTAGTTGGACGCAAAACCCAGAAAAAGTGCCGCCAGTTAGCTGGAACTATTCTTTTGTCGACGCTGTTCTTTATTCTGACCGTTGGGCGGGTATGAGAGAAGCAGATGGTTTAGGCAAAAGCCTGCATCGGGTCGACTTTTCCACCATGGGATACGAGTCTGGTGCATGGAAAGCTGCAGCACCAACGCCTGGAAGGTAATTTCAGCAGGATGAAGGGGCACCAAACTCCTCTTCATTTTATTATTTTTAGTGCATGAGAAAATATGTTTTATTTCTTTTTGGCTTCAGTCTTCTTTATGCAGAGCCAATCTCTATAGAACAAGCTTTACTTTATGCGGCGGCAAATAACCCTAAAATTCAAGTAGATAAGGCCTCATTAGAGCAATCGGAAAGCGAAAGAGCGGCTGCGCGTTCAAGGTTTTTACCTGAGATAGCCGTTTCTGGTAGAGTGACTCGCATTGATAATCCAATTTCGATCGATTTAAATCCTATTCGTTCGGCGATTATTGGGGTGCACGGGGCCGAAGCGTATTCTAATTATCTTCAGCAAAGTAATAGTGAACTCGTTGCTATGGGGGCAAAAGTGCAGACAGAAAAAGCTTTAGACGCTGCTCTGCCTGATTTTTCCACGAAAGTACAAGACAAACTGTTTTTTAATGCTCGGGCTTCTCTTGTATGGCCAGTTTTTACTGGGGGCCGAATTTGGAATGCTTATCAGGCCTCTAAAGACAATGTCGACGCACGTAAGTCGGAATACGCCTATAAAGAAAACCAAGCGCTATCCGAAATAGCGTTGCGTTATTTTGGGCTTCGCCTGGCCGAAGATTTAGTAAGCCTTAAAGAAAAAACGCATGAAAACTTAAAATCTCATTTTGAAACCGCACTAAAACTCGAGCAAGCGGGGCAAGTTTCCAGAGCCGAGCGTTTGCGGGCTGAAGTGGCGCTTTCAGAAGCGGAGTACGAACTTGAAAATGCGGGTAGCGATCTTTCTTTGTCTCGGTTGGCTTTATCGAAGAGTTTGCAACGAGATACTTCTTTAGAAGCGATAACCCCAATAGAAATTCCCAACATGTTCTTGTCTTTTGAGAAGTACAAGATAAAGGTCTTGGAAAAAAGTCCTGTTTTAAATCAAATTCGTCAAGAGAAAAAACGTTCTAATAGGGGCGTTTCAGCAGCGAGAGGCGAGTTTCTACCGACTGTGGCTTTATTTGGTTATAAGGAGCTTTATACAAAAGACCTGACTATTTTAGAGCCGAATTGGGCTGTTGGTGTCGACCTAAATTGGACCCTATTTAAGGGTGGTGAGACAGCCTCTAAAGTGAGTTCCGCAAAATCGATGGAGCGAACCCTTACATATATGGAAACGCAAGCGACTGAGGACATCGGGTTATTAGTCGAAAAGTATTTCCGAGAATTTGAAAGCGCGAAACGTCGAGTGGAAAGCCTAAAAAAAACTAAAGAACTCGCCGAAGAGTCTTTAAGAAGTCAAAAACTCGCATTTGAGGCAGGTTTGACAACAAGTCTTTCGGTAGTTGATGCTGAGCTTGCTTTGACCAGGCTTGAAGTGGGCAACCTAAAGGCAAAATACGATGCGATGATGGCTTTTGTGCGAATACTAGAAATCGGTGGCGAAGTTTCTCAACTAGGTGAATTTTTGGAGAAGAAAAAATGAAAAAATTATGGGTTGTGATCGTTGTTATGGCTTTAATGCTTTTAGTAGTTCTTGGGATTAAAACGGTGAATAGCTTTTTGCATCAACCAGAAACAGTGCTTTTGCAAGGCCAAATGGAAGCCCGTCGCGTGATGGTGGCTGGTAAAGTTCCCGGTCGTGTGGAGAGCATTTTGGTGCGTGAAGGCGATGTAGTGCAAAAAGGGGACGTGGTGGCTAAAATAGCAAGTCCAGAAATTGAAGCTAAAAAGATGCAGACGGAAGGGGCTTTAGGCGCCGCAAAAGCGAATGCCTCAAAAGCGCATTATGGAGCCCGTGTAGAAGAGATTGCCGCTTCAAAAGCGATGTTAGACCGCGCGAATGAAGCTTTTTTGCTTTCCAAAACAACCTTTACTCGAATTCAAAAGCTTTACGAAGAAGGCGTCATCCCTCTGCAAAAACGAGACGAAGCCGAAACACAGATGAACGCCAATGAAGCTCAATTAGCCGCCGCTAGGGCCTTATATGAGCAAGCCAGTGCTGGTGCGAGGAGTGAGGATAAAGCCGCCGCTGCTGCTTTGGTGAAGCAAGCCACAGGGGCGCTTTATGAGGTGGATGCGTATTTAGATGAAACCCATGTACGCGCGCCTATTTCTGGGGAAGTTACTTTGAAGCTGGTGGAAGAAGGCGAAGTAGTTGGCTCTGGTTCGCCTATTATCGCTATTACAGATAGAAAAGAGGCGTGGGCTGTTTTTAATGTGCGTGAAGACAAACTTAAAAAGCTTAACAAAGGCACCGTTTTGTCTTTGAGAATTCCTGCATTAGACACCTCGGTTAATATGAAAGTCTTTTACATCGCCTCTGTCGGCGATTATGCGACGTGGCGTAGCAGTAAAGAAAGTGGCGGATTTGACTTAAAGACTTTTGAAATCAGGCTTCGTCCTGATGATTCTATCCCCAATTTGCGCCCAGGAATGAGTGTATTGCTGTCATTGGATTTGCTTCAGTAACAAACGAGGGTGACTTTTTGAAGTCTTTTTTTAACACGATAAAACTACTCTACGGAGAACGAAATAAGTTTCTCTGGTTTTTGATGGTGGTTTTACCGATTTTAACCTCTCTATTTATGATCTCTCTTTTATCTGCAGAAACCCCGACCAACGTGCCGATAGGGATTGTTTCTTTTGATGATTCTGTTTTATCTAGAAAGCTAGAGCGGGTTATTCAGGCCAATCCCGTTTTAGATGTTAAAATAAAATGTCCCGACTTAAATTCCTGTGAAAAAGAAATGCAAGCAGGTAGAGTGCAAGCGGTACTCTTTTTTCCTCCGAGAATGGAAGAAAAAGCACTTAGGTTAGAAGCGCCTATTATTTCTGTTTACACCAATGCGCAGTCACTCTTAATAAGTAATATCGTTTTGAAAGAATTACGAGTTACGCTCGGCGATGCGGGGGCTTCCTTTAGTGACTATAATTTAGAAGACTTGCTGTTTGTTGAAGTCGAGTCGGTGGGAAATCCAGAGGGCAATTATGTCGGATTTCTGGGGATCAATTTGATTGTGGCGGTATTTCACCTTTGCGCTATGCTTATTGGGACTTACTTAGCCTCTTGGCCATTTAGAACAAAAAGGGTCTCCTTATGGATTCAAGGGGCTTCAGGTTCTAGAATAATGGCCATCTTTGGAGCTGTAGCTCCTGGTATTTTTATTGTTTGGCTTGAGTTTTTAGTGCTCTACTTTTACACGCACACTTTTTTTGCTCCAATACATTTATCTCAAGTATGGCTGATTGCATTAGGCCAGTGGATGATGGTCGTTGCTTGTTTTGGTATGGGGATGGTTTTTGTTGGCGCTACGGGAAGCATGCGCGTTGCCTCTAGTTTAACGGGTATTATTGGTGGCCCTGCCTTTGCTTTTGCGGGGCAAACGTTTCCTTTGCTTGCCATGCCTTTGTGCGTGCAATGCTTCGCTTATTTATTGCCTTTGACCCCTCTTCTTCAGTTGCAATCTG
This sequence comes from Fibrobacter sp., assembly GCA_012841225.1. Taxonomy (GTDB): domain Bacteria; phylum Fibrobacterota; class Fibrobacteria; order Fibrobacterales; family Fibrobacteraceae; genus Fibro-01. Next base: position 3,501 of record DUVD01000056.1, on the reverse strand, counting down.
CACTCCTTTTAGGCCCAGTTGGCTTGCTTGCGGCATGGGATTCGTTTTTATTGCTAAGCGGTATGGCTGCTTTTTGGTTGATTTTAGGGACACTCTCCCTATATTGGCAAATGGGGCGACAACATGATTAAGCGATTTATTAAGGTTGTTCTTCACGAATGGAAATTGTTTTTTACAGACCCGGCGGCCGTATTGCTTCTTGTTTTAGCAGGTGTTTTTTACTCTGTATATTACCCTTTGCCTTATGTAAAACAACTTGCAGAAAAAATTCCAGTGGCTATTGTCGACCAAGATCAGTCTGTACTTTCTAGACAAATCACGCGCATGAGCAATGCTAGCCAGCAATTGCAAGTGGCCTATGTTTATGGGGACGCTAGTGAGGCAGAAAAAGCAATGGCCGAAGAAAAGATTTATGGGTTTATGGTCGTCCCTAAAGGCATGGAACGTCAAGCGCGTCGAGGAGAGTCTAGTGGACTTGGAGTTTACACGCATGGTGCTTATGTAATGCTTCATGGCGCTATAGGTAATGCTTTTGCGACTGTGGCAGCAACGGCAAGTGCTAATTTAAAAGTGCAGAAAATAGCGACGACACACAAGCTTCCTATAAAAAAGGCCATGGCCGCCCGAGACCCCTTTCCGTTGCGAGTTCAAAATATGTTTAATGGAACTACTGGGTACGCCAACTATGTTGTTCCTTCGGTCTTAATGCTGATTTTACAACAGACCTTGCTCATTGGAATATGCACCTTGGGTGGCTCTAGAAAACAGCGTTCATTTTTATCAAGCGAAAAAAGATTTTCTGTAGTGGAAAATGAGTCTTTGATGTACCGCTACTTTGGGCGCTTTACCGCCTACTTTTTACACTACTGCTTGTTTTTGAGCTTTTATCATGCGGTAATTTATCAAGTATTTGATTTCCCTAGGCGGGGCGCAGCGGGGCCGATGATCCTTTTTGCAGTCCTCTTTTTTTCGGCAACCATTCATTTGGGAATGAGCATTTCTTTACTTTTTAAAAGAAGGGAATCCAGTTTACAGGTCTTTTTATTCTTTTCTATCCCGCTGTTATTTTTATCTGGGTTTAGCTGGCCTCATAGTGCTATGCCGCAATGGATTCAATACATTTCTTATTTATTCCCAAGTACTTTTGCTATTCCAGCTTGGACGGCCATAGAGCAAATGGGTGCTGGCGTTGCTGAAATCGCAGGTTATTTATGTGGGCTCACGGTTCAAATGATTTTGTATCTTTCTATAGGGCTTTTTTGGACTTATAAAAGACGTTAAGATAAAAATAAAGCCGAGTATTTTTTAAGGTGTAAATTTTAGTATTATTAATAATTGAACATACATGATGTTGCTTTACATCAAGGAGAACTAAATGTTTTTTGACCCTCTGTACATGTTTATTTTAATTTTTGGCCTTGCTCTGTCTGGTGTTTTTTCTTTTATGGTTTCAAGTCGCTTTAAGGCCGGGCAAAAGGTGCGTATTGCGAGCGGGCTCACAGGAGCACAAGTGGCTAAAGCCATCCTCGCCGATGCTGGAATCTCGGACGTAACTATTCATGAAGCGCAAGGCTTTTTGGCAGATCATTACAACCCATTAAACAAAACGCTGCACTTGTCTAAAGACGTGTATCATGGGACTAATGCTAGCGCTGCAGGCGTTGCTGCTCATGAAGTGGGTCACGCTTTGCAGCACGCCGAAAACTACTTTCCTATGTGGCTTCGCTCTTTTATTGTACCCGCCGCCAATGTCGGTTCAAATTTAGGACCCTGGCTTGTGATTGCTGGTATTCTTTTAATGTCATTTCAGTCTTTGGGAATGGGCCAATCGGTTGCTATTTTTGGCGTTGGGCTTTTTGGCTTATCAACGCTTTTCACCTTTGTCACTATCCCTGTGGAGTTTGATGCTTCTAGTCGCGCTAAAAAAAGGCTTCAAGCGTTGAACATCGTACAGCAAGGGCCTGAGTACAAAGCGGTGTCTGCTGTCCTTTTGGCGGCTGGTTTAACTTATGTAGCGGCTGCAATTCAGTCGGTAATGCAATTGCTCTATTGGGCTATCCGCGCTGGCCTTTTGAGAGGCAGAGACTAAGAGGGTTATGCTTATGGCAGTAAAAACAATTTCTATAAATTGCCCTTGTTGCAAGTCAGTTTTAGTCGTCGATCCGGAGACGGGAACTGTTTTTAGTCACAAAGAATACAAAAAAGAGAAGTTATCTTTAGACGATTTTATGTTAAGTCAAAAAAAACGATCTGCAGAGCTCGATGCTAAGTTTGCAGCAGCCAAAGAAAAAGAAAAACATAAATTCGATGTGATAGAAAAAAAGTTTCAAGCGGCCAAAGAAAACAAGGATCTTAAAGACCCTCTTCCACCGGTGCTGTGGGATTAAGAGCTTCGTCTTCTTGAGCGATAGGTTCTGTAGGTAGCTTTGCGTCTGAAAGTGAAATGCGCCCTTCGAGCATGGCAAAAAGATCTTCTTCTTCAATCATCTTGCCTTCGTTAGCCCAAAGAACTGCTTCTCGCATTACGGCGTCTATGGTTGCCTTTTTGTTCTCTGCTAGTGAGGATTCGCGCTCGCGTAGCGCCTCTAATAACCCCGATTTTAATTCAGGATCTTTAGAAAGAATAACCGTTTCGCTAGCCATTTCATCGGCGTAATCAAGGTTGTTTTTTCGACGATAAAGCCAGATTGGGCCAAAGGCCTCGCTTTGCCTAAAAATGACCTCATCGGTTTTAATCATTTCCATAAGCGCCATAAAAGTAACGGCGGCAACAATGGGGTGTTGGTCTCTGCCGAGCAAGTCTTCAAAAAGGGCTCTGCCGTGGGTTGTTAAGTAGTTGCTAATTAGTTGTTGGCGGTCTTCAATTGTCACATAGTCGAGTTCGATGTGATGAGTGTTGCTAGTACTGCGTGCTTTAAGCCCCTTTTGGTAAGCCCTAAACAACTGCCATATATTTGCATCGGCGAGGGTCTCTTCTTCGTTGTGGGACCTTTCTAAACGCCCTCTATAAAAGGTGCCAAAGTTTTCTGCTTCTTTCCCTTGTAACTCACGAGCAACTTGCTTGTAGCGCTGGTACTCAAGCATTTCTCGCAGTAATTTTTCACGGTCTTCCGAGTACTCTAAAAATTCTTCTTCGCTTTGAGCCTCTTTAGGTAGCAGCTCGCGCACTTTTAAAGCCATTAATCGGCTAGCCATTAATAAGAAATCACCAGCAGCAGATAAATCGGCTTGTGCTAAATCTTTAATCCAAGATAAATACTGATCGGTAATTTCGGCGATTGAAATTTCGCTGGTGTCGACTTCGTCTTTCTGAACAAGGTACAGCAAAAGATCCATGGGGCCTTCAAAGGCGCCAATCCGAACTTCGTAGTCTTCTTTATCAGCAACGATCATAGCAGAAAAGATAAATAATTATTCAACGGTTACACTTTTTGCCAAGTTGCGAGGTTGGTCTACGTCGTTTCCTCGAAGCACGGCAATGTGATAAGCGAGTAATTGTAG
>DUVD01000311.1 GCA_012841225.1 Fibrobacter sp. | reverse complement strand
CTTCTTATGCTCGGAGGCGGGCATGCCGAAATACCCCTGATTATAGCGGCACAAAAGCTAGGCTACTATGTGATTACCACAGGAAACGCACGCGATGGCTTAGGGCACCCTTTTGCAGATAAAAATGTGTTTGCGGACTTCGCTAATAAAGAGACCATGCTAAAACTAGCACAAGAAGAAAACGTCTCGGCTGTTTGTTCTGGGTGCAACGATTTTGCGATCTTATCGACCAGTTATGTTTCAGAAAAACTGGGGCTTTTAGGCCATGATTCATTTGAAATCACAGAACAAATCCACCACAAAGACAAGTACCGAGCCCTTGCACAAAAACTAAGCATTCCAACACCGCGCGCACTTGCTATTCAAAATGAAAATGAACTAGAAGAAGCACTTAAAACACTTGCCTTCCCTTTAATTCTTAAGCCCGTGGATTTGACTGGTGGCAAGGGAATTCGCCAAGTGAACTCGCCAAAAGAAGCACAAGAAGCCTACGCTAATGCCAAAAAATGCACTCGTCAAAACCGAGTTATTATCGAGGAATTTATAAAAGGCACTAACCACGGGTTTTCGGCTTTTTTAGTCGATCAAAAAGTGGTTTTTTATTTTCTCGATAACGAGCAATACTACCTCAACAAATACATGGTTTCTGGAGCTAATTCGCCAAGTACGGCGCCCCAAGTTTCGGTTCTAAAACTAATCGCTTATTCCGAAAAACTAGCCTCCAAGTTAAAGCTGGTCGATGGCATTTTACACATCCAGTTTATAGAACGCCCAAATGACGACCCGATTATCATTGAAATTTGCCGACGCCCTCCTGGCGACTTGTACATTCAATTCGTAAAGTACGCCACCGAAATAGACTACCCATACTTTTTAGTTCTAGCCGAAACCGGCGGCGATGTTAGCGGCATTAAACACGCAAGCACAAAAGGCTATTGGCTTAGGCACTGCGTTATGGCAAAAGAAGAAGGCATTATGCAAAGCGTGACATTTGCTCCCGAAATCGAAAAAAATATTGTTGAAAAATTCCTATGGTATAAAACGGGCGAAATAGTGCAAGACAGATTATATTATAAAGCAGGCATCGTCTTTCTGAAGTTTAATACTCTAAAAGAAATGCAAGAAAAAACCACCTTAATGAACGAATACATTCAATGCAAGATAGACCCTATCAAATAGCCTTTATTGGCGGCGGCATTAACTCGGCTGTCGGCGAAACGCATAAAATAGCCTCTCAGATGGATGGCTGTTTTAAACTCGTGGCCGCTAGTTTTAGCAAAAACGAAAGCACCAACAACGAGACGGCAAAGGCCTGGGGAATCCCTCCAGAACGCCTCTACAAAAACTACGCCGCACTCCTCGAAAAAGAACAAGGAAAGCTAGACGCTGTTGTCATCTTGACCCCCACCGATTACCATAAAGAAATCATCATCGAGGCATTGCGCTACGGTTACCCAGTGATTAGCGAAAAATCACTCGCCACCAGCTACGAAGAGGGACTCGAAATTAAGAAAGTAGTCGAAGAGACCAACGGTTTTTTTTGCATCACTTATAATTACACTGGCTACCCCATTATTCGCGAACTCAAGCATTTAATAGCAGAAGGCAAGCTCGGTAAAAT
>DUVD01000055.1 GCA_012841225.1 Fibrobacter sp. | reverse complement strand
GTGCCTTGGGGCCGTGGTTTTGGAGAAATTGGCATTCTTTCGGACCAATTTGATTTTGAATTAGCCGCATTAGAAGAAAACAACCAAGCGGAAATTATTGCTAGGCCAAGCATTAGCACGCTAAATGGCAATAAAGCGAGTATCAACGTGACTAACACCACTTATTATATGGTAAGTCAAGTTTCTGCAGATGGATTTCCCATTACTGATTACAGGTCTTTTAATGAAGGGGTTAGTTTAGAAATCACCCCTGCCGTGGCGCGTAGCGGAGAAATCACCATCGAAATCATTCCAGAAATAAAAACCTCGGCGAGAAGCTCTGGTGATGGCCCAAGAGACATTAGTACTAGAAACCTAAAAACGACGGTTTCATTAAAAGATGGAGAGACTTTTTGTTTGGGTGGTTTAATTAGAAATACTTCGGCTAAGGTACGCTCTGCTGTGCCTTTTTTAGGTAGTCTGCCCTGGATTGGCAAATTATTTAGTTTTTACACCAATGAAGATTACACTATGGAGCTCGCTCTTTTTATAACGCCACGACTTATTCGAGGCAAGCCTTCGGAGAGCACAAAATGATTTTAGGGACCCGAGGTCGCGAGATCGTTCAAGGTACTTTGGATTGCCACTTATTGACATTCGAAATACAGACTCCATTTGGCGAAGAGCTAGAACACTTGCAGGTGCTTCAATATATTCAAAAGGAACTTCCGCTCTCCTATAAACGGGCGCAAAATCGAATTTCATTTTTGCCTTTGATTTCTTTTAATAGCGCAGCAGGCAGGCTTCATCGCTTTTTGGTCGCTTTTTTGTCTAGGGACTTTTTATCCGATCGTTTTTATTGCGATCGAGTTCTTCCTCTTGCCATTGCGTTTACAGCACTTGCCGAAAAAGAGATGCATGCATGCGAGGGCTATGAGAATATGATTTACTGTGGTTTTTTAAAAAACCGTTTACATCTTTTAGTATTTATGGAAGGAAAATTAGTGCATTGGGTAGACGAGAAGGCCACCGAAGTAAGCACCGATTTAAATCAACGAATCCATCGACTGCGCTTATTTTTAAAGCAAGATCCCTTACTTTCTCGTTTAGAGAATAGCCCCCTTTCAATTTACTCAAACGAAGAAATTCAAAGGCACTTTGAAGGGGCTTTAAAAGACCCGATGTGGCGCTTTTGGGATCTCGACGCTTCGACTCAAGTCAAATGGAGGCGTTTAAAGCAACTGCAAAAAAGAGTAGTTTTTAGTTCGGTCATTATAGTTGTTTTTTTCTTTTTGGTGGGGGTTTTAGATCGATCCGCTTTTCCTTTAAAGTCGATGGGCGCTTCAGAGCAAGAGCGGCAACAAGAATGGCGTTCGGATTCTTTTTTTCAAAAAACGCGGGAACTTCACCATCAAATTTCAACGCTCCCAACCCCTTTAGATATTGGACTTATCTTAAGTGAAGTCGCTAAAGCAAGTAGTCGAGAAACCCGCTTAGAATCCTTTAGAAAAACCCCTTCAGAGAAAGGAGTGCTATTGATTCTAGACTTTTCAGCGGGGCATTTTGAAGAGGCCACAGCGGTGCAACGAAGGCTAAAACAAAGTGGGCCTTTAGAGGCGAGAGAAGTGCTTTTAGGTCACGTGCATTCCACTCCAGATGGTCGAGTCTTGTTTAAGATAGAGTTGTTATTATGAAGACGAATTTTAACTCTCCTCAATCTTTTAAGAAAAAAATAAGCGTTTATTCTCTTTTCTTGCTCCCATCGGGCTTGTTTTTATTGGGGCTATATTTTGTCTTTTGTCCGTTTTTTGAAAAGGTGTCTTCGAATCTTCTTTTCGAAGAAAAGAAAAGCAAAAAAAACGTTTTAATCGATAAGCCATTTTGGGATTCCTTATCGACGTCTTGGTCTCAGTGGCAAACCTCTTTAGACAGACTTGATTTTAGTCCCGATTCTTTAGTTCGTTTATCACGGGAATATTCTGTTTTGATACAGCAGCTTCAAGTTTTAGCAGAAGGCTCGGAATACCGCTTTCACGCTACTGCGGGCTTTAACGAGATGCTTCAATTTATTCGAGCAATAGAGTGTTTTTCGCCCGATTGGACTATAGAACGGTTCGACTGGATTACAGGCCCCAAACAAAATATTTTCTTTATAAAAAACATAAGTCTTCGCTTTAATCCTAAAGAAGCCTCTTTATTTACCGCGAAAAAAGCCTTACCTGCACAAGTTGAATCAATTCAAGGGCGTGAACTTGTCCATCAACTCGAGCGTTGGATTGATTTTAGAACGCGTCATGTAAAACCCTTTGGTCATTTAAAAAACAACCCCTTTATTATCGAACCTTTAATTCCTGTTAAGGTGATCAAGACTGCGAACAGGTGTCATTTGCCACCATTTAAAATAACAGGAGTCATTGCTGGAAGGATCGCTCATATCCAAATTGCAGGAGAGAAAAAAATCTACAAGTTAGGAGGGGTAATAGGCAACTACCGCATTTTAAAAATTGAATCCAGACGAATCCTCTTTACCTGCGGCCAAGACACTGTATCGCGGTTTTTATGAAATCAAAACAAAGAGGAGCGGTGTTGCCTTTTGTTTGTGGACTTTTCTTAGTCCTAACTTATATTTTTTCTGCGCTTTTAAATTCCACAGGGTCGCTCCGCTCGAGATTAGGGTATTATAAGAATGCCATACAAGAGCAATATAACGCGGAATCCGCTATCCTCCTCTCTATCCATTCTTTAACGCCACCAGATTCTTTTTTAATAATCCCGCTCGTGCATACCGATACGTTAGGCCCTTGGTTACTTTTAGAAGCCCCAGCGGGGGAGCGAGTAGTGAGGGCATGGGCTGGTTTTTATTCTTCTAAAAACCAAAGAAACTTTTCACATCAAAAATGGGAGCAAGCGCGCTCCAGGTGTTTTTCTTTTTATAATAAAGAGTGGCGAGAAACTTTTTTTGGCGACACGTTATACGGTAACACGCATTTCTATAAGCCATTATGGCGCGATATTCAAAAGCCATTGTACATCGCTACGGGGGATTTCACCTTGGACTTATATGGAGAGCACTTCTCTAAATTGACCCTTTATGTAGAAGGAGATATATCAATTTACGGGCAGGGGATTTTGGATTCTTTGCACCTTTTTGCAACAGGATCAGTGACACTTTCTGGCAACGTTAATGTTCGATCGACAGCGATTTATGCCCGACAAAAAATTGAAGTGCGTGCGCCTTTTCAAATAAGGGGTGTCTTGTTAAGTGAGGATACTATTATTACCCAGGCTGGTGTTCATTGGGGAGATCCCAGTTGGGTAATGCCGCCCTTGATCGCTGAAAGAATTGGTTTTGAAGAGGCGCCAGATTCCGCTTTTTTCCCTATTGACTTAGCTGGTGACCTCCCTTTACGCGTATGGGATTGGAGTGTAAGGTGAAAAGAGGATTTTCTATTGTGGAAATACTGGTGAGCTTAGTCCTATTTAGCTTGTTATCTACCTCTTTATTATTATTTCTAGAGGGCTACATGCAGGCACGCTATTTAGAAAAATGCCGTTTTGAAGGGTTTCGTTTAGCTAGTTTTCTTATGGAAAATGAAATCAATCGCCCCCCTCTTTGTCTAGATGCTGTTGAACGCTTAGATTCGAGCCCTTGGGGTTGGGTGGAAGTGCATCGTCAAGTTTTTAACGAAAATGCAACGCTTATTTTAGTTGAAATACAAGTCCATAAAAAGGGATACTCGTCGGTGTTAACTGTATTAAGGAGAGTAGTGGAGTGTCGTTAAAAAAAGGGTTTACTTTATTGGAAGTCGGAGTTGCTATTTTCCTCACCAGTATTAGTCTTTCGGTATTCTTGTCTTTTTTTTATCAGATGAGTACTGTTTCGGTTTCTTATTTTAAAGAACAAGTGATTTTTTTAGAGCGCTCGTTGGGCGTTTTAGAGCTGGAGTTGAAGTTGAGATCTAAGTGCCCTAGTGAATACACGGCAAAAGAAACACGCTTGCAAAAAGAGAATAAAATAAAAGCGGCAAATCGATGCCGCTTAAAATAATCATTTTATATAAAGTTTAATTTGGAGTTTCTGGTTGAACGTCAATGTCTTGCATTTGGCACTTTTTGTCGCGATGCACTTCCAGTAGGTTGCTGAAATAGTGCATAAAGCTAAGTACACCAACAGAGAGGAATCCAACAGAATAGAGGGCTAGGAACGGCCCAATAATGAACTTTTGGGCGCCTATGTATTCTAAAAGACCGAATATGCAGTAAGCACCTACAACCAGCTCTAGGGTGGCGATTATAGGGAATTTTTGAGCATAGGAACTTAAATGCTTCTGCCCTTTTTTAGGAGTCCTAATAAAAGCACCTTTGCGCCCGATAGCGGCAGAAAATACAGCGCGTGAGTTGCTCACTGCAATGCCCACACCTACGGCCATTAAAATAGGAAGAGAGAGCAATCTGATTTTCCAACCGGTGTAGCCAGAATAACGCTGTGCCACAAAGTAAAGTGTGGAGGGGGCGATAGCAGCAAGGAAGATAAAGACAAAACCTACAGCGAAAGCCCAGTTGGGAATTTGAGAAATAGGTTCGAACCATGCGAGAAGAGGGAACGCACAAATAGCAGTAAACAACATACAAGGGTGAATCGTATAGTGAGTGGTGTGCATAAAGGCGCCAATTTTAACACGCAGTGGTAATTTCGCCTTCATCACAAGAGGGAGGACCTTCATTGCGGTTTGAATGGAACCTTTAGCCCAACGGTACTGCTGCATTTTAAATGCGTTAATGTCGTTAGGGAGCTCGGCAGGGACAATCACATCAAATACGAATTTCATTTTCCACCCGGCCAACTGGCTACGGTAAGACAAATCCATATCTTCTGTAAGAGTATCGCCTTGCCAACCGCCAGCATCGTCGATCGCTTGTCGGCGCCAAATACCAGCGGTGCCGTTAAAGTTCATAAACAGGTTGCCCCAGCTACGCGCAGATTGCTCAATCACAAAATGCCCATCAATGCCAATCGATTGAGCCAAAGTCAAACCAGACTCAGTGCGGTTTAAGTGACCCCAGCGACCCTGAACGAGTCCGATAGAATCGTCCATAACCATATAGGGAACTGTTTTGAGAAGGAAATCTTTTTCTGGTACGAAGTCGGCATCGAAGATCGCAAGGAAGTTGCCCTTAGCAACGGCCATGCCTTCTTTCAAGGCGCCCGCTTTAAAATCAGCGCGGTTGGTGCGGTTGATCAAAGTGATGTCGTAGCCTTTGGCTTTCATTTCAGCGACTTTGCGAGTTGTTACTTCGAGGCACTCATCGGTGGAGTCATCGAGGACTTGAATTTCATGTCGATCTCGAGGATAGTCGATGGCACACACGGCATCAATGAGCCGTTCTACGCAGTTTGCCTCGTTATAAACGGGTAACTGTGTCGTAACCATAGGGAGGTCGTCCATGGTGTGATCTCTGTAGAATCGGAGTATGTTTTTTCTGTCTGTGAGTCGCACGCGTCTACTATTCTTTAGAAAGAGATAGATGCTAACGTAACAGTTAAAACCGTATGCAATCAAACCGATACCTGCGATTACATAAACCACAAACATAACATTCAATAAAAGTTGGTTCATTATAAAAAGCCTTTGCACTTATATGCTTGGGAGCCAAATATAGAAAGGGTATTTAAAGTTTGCTACATTCTTTATGTAAAAACGCAATAAAACTATCATGTTTCAAACACCAATTCAAAAATGGCTCCAAGTCAATCGAAATTTACCCGGTTTTGATCGGTCTCTTCAGTCTCTTTTAGGGCATGCTTGCTTAAATATTTTGCGACGAGCCTTTCCATCATCACCTATTTTCTCTGTAGAAGAGGCTTTTACGACTCTTTCTTTGTTTTATAGTGAGGACCTTGG
>DUVD01000003.1 GCA_012841225.1 Fibrobacter sp. | reverse complement strand
CAGAAGAACGCCAGCAAGAAGCAAGAAACAAGCTCAATAACTTGCAGTCCAAGTTAATTCAGGTCACAGAAGATGCACGCGGCATTATTTTATCGATGTCCGATATTTTATTTGACGTCAATAAGGCTTCGCTTAAAACGGACTTAAAGACGAGCTTAGCAAAAGTATCCGGAATTTTATCGGTTTATCAAGATCTTAACGTCTCTGTAGAGGGTCACACCGATAATACTGGGTCCGAAGATCATAACTTAAAGCTCTCGGAACAACGTGCTCAAAACGTGCTCGATTTTTTAGTGGTTCAAGGTATTGATGCTGCACGCCTCACCTCAAAAGGTTTTGGCATGAGCGCTCCTATAGCTGACAACGAATCTAAAGAAGGCCGTCAAAAAAATCGTCGTGTTGACTTAGTGATTAAAGACAAGGCGCTTTAGGTTTTATGGCTAAGATAGTGTCTGCTATGGAGGCGCGTCAAAATTTTGGTGCTCTTTTAAATCAGGTTTCGCTCCTTGGCGAAGAAATCGTCATTGAGCGTTCTGGAAAGTCTTTAGCACGGTTGGTTTCTGTTTTGGAGCCCACTTCTTTTAAACTCGATTTTCGTGACATTGCTAAATTGCCAAGCATAAAATAAAGCGACTACCAAGCGTATAAAAAAAGCCTCCCCAATGGGAGGCTTTTTGATTTGAATTTTCAAAAGAAAATTACATCGCACCGCGTTCGAGCATAATGGTGAAATTAGTGGCATCACACACTTCGCTTGGGCCCCAATACTGAATTGGGCCAGGGTAGGTGTAAGATTCTGTTTTAGCCCAAGTATCGCGATGAGCGGCAAAGTATTTAAAAGGAGCGCCGTCTAATTCGACAAGAGCCTTTTGAATGACTGGTTTGTCCGCGCCATGGCGGCGTTCAATGTTCATCATCATGGTTATGGGAACTCCACCAGCAGACCAGTTCTCGATGCCCTTTGTTAAGTTACGGATAGAGCTCATGTAACCATTCATCTTATTGTTGGCGAGTACCGATGCCGCGTAGCCTAAGCTGTAGCAGTAATCGGCATCAAAGTTAGAAGGAGCTGCGCAGCGGCCTTCATAACCAAAGAAGTGGTTGAGAGCTGCAAACTTGCCTTTAAAATTGGCGCGAGATTTTAATTCTTTAGAAACCATTTCGATGATTAATTTTTCTGTTTCAATTAAAGAAACCTGTACGTTACCGTGAGAGTCGCGATCGAGCATTAATTGAGCTTGAATACCAGCGGGTAAGCTGTTTAAAACTGCAGCGGATTCGGCGCTAATCCAGGAGCAAATCTTTTCCACTTTTGCAGCGGTGCTTAAGCCTTCTACTTCTGTTTCGTGGTGAGCGATTGCTTCTGAGAGCTCGGCAATTAAAACGCCAACATCTGGGATAAATTCGAGCAGGCCTTCTGGAATTAAAGCCACTCCAAAGTTTTTACCATTCTCGGCGCGTTCTGCCACAATGTCTGCTACGTGTTTAATCACTTGAGACAGTTTCATTTGCTTGTCTTTGACTTCTTCGGAAATAAGGCAAATATTGGGGTGCGTTTGTAGGGCGGCTTCTAAACCAATATGCGAAGCGGATCTTCCCATGAGCTTAATAAAATGCCAGTACTTTTGCGCTGAGTTGGCGTCGCGCATAATGTTACCAATTAACTCGGAATAGGTTTTAACTGCAGTGTCAAAACCAAAAGACGTTTCTACGTATTCGTTTTTTAAGTCGCCATCAATTGTTTTAGGGCAACCGCAAACAATACAAGAAGCTCCTTTCGCTTGGAAGTATTCACCAAGGACGGCTGCATTTGTATTGGAATCGTCGCCACCGATGATAATAATGGCATCGAGCTTTAGTTCGTTAGCCACTTTAATGCAACTGTCGAATTGCGCTGTGGTCTCGAGCTTGGTACGGCCGGATTGAATAATGTCAAATCCACCTGTATTGCGATAAGCATCCATCAATTTGGCATCGATTTGAATGTACTTGCCGTTTTCTAAACCCGAAGGACCGCCTAAAAACCCAAAAAGAGCAGAATCAGGAGACATCGATTGGATACCATCGAAAATACCAGCAATCACGTTATGCCCACCAGGAGCTTGACCACCAGAAAGCACTACGCCAACGCGCAAAGGCTTTGACTCACTGGTGCAAGAGCAGCCGCAAGCTGAGGTAAACGAAGCCACAGGAGCGCCGTAAGTGCCAGGGAACAAGCTTTTGATCTTTTCTTGATCACTAACGGATTCTGTAGCAGCCCCTCTATGGACAGCGACCTTGAGAGCGCCGTTTTGTAGAGCAGAAGGGAGTTTTGGCTGGTAAGCTGCGCGGGCTTTGCCTAGAACAGATAGATTATCAGACACGGTAACCTCTTTGATAAGTTAAAATTTATGGCCTAAAGTTAAAAAAAATATTGATAAAAAAGAAAACTAGGCTGTATTATATGACTTAAAGGAGCTTTCTTTGCATATTTTTGTATTTTTAAAACATGAAAACATCTACTTTTTTTAAAATGGCATTAGGCGTTATTTTTGCACTTCCACTTTGGGCGCAAGATGCCGAAATTCGCTTTGTCCCCGAGCCTTATCCTTTGGGTGTTGTCCAACAGGGAGAGGTAAAACACATCATTCTAAAAGGGGCGAATACCACCGCTAAGGATATCGTCCTCGAATCGGTGATGAGTCAAAATGCGGGAGCATCTGGTTATAAGTATCCCGCTGTTATCAAAGCGAACAGCACCGTTACTATAGAATTTGACTTGAACACAGCCTACTTAGAAGGGTCGTTTAGTCACGTCGTTGTGCTAATCGACACAGCTGGGAAACCTTACACTACCATGGTTGAAGGTGAAGTGCTCACACCACTCTTTTTTAGCGAAAAAATGTTTGATGCCGGTTATTATAAAGCAGGCGAAACGCGCGAATGGACTTTTTACGTTTGGAGCAGCGATAAAAAAACGCGACCAGCATTAGAACTCGCCTCCGAAGCCAAACAAGCATTTACAGCAAGCTACAAACAAGTAATGCTCAAAATCGACAAACTCGATGATATTAAAGAAGGGGGAAAAGTCCCTGCCCTTAAAGTCACCTTAAAAACAAAGGGAATCCCGCGCCAAGGGCTTGCAGAAAAGCAAAAAAGCCTGCGTCACATTGTCGCTTTTAAAAGTCCAGAACACCCCAAAGCGACTCCCGAAGTCTTAATAGTAGGCTATTGGAAATAAATTCCCTTTCGGGCTTGCCAAATAAAAGGTAAAAACTAAATTTAACTCACATCAAAACGGGATGTAGCTCAGTCTGGTAGAGTACTTGAATGGGGTTCAAGTGGTCGAAAGTTCGAATCTTTTCATCCCGACTAAGTGGATATCAACTCCACCAAAAGCCTGTAACTCATATGATTTACAGGCTTTTTTTTCTAGAAGTTTTTTTATTTTGTCTGAAATAGTAGAACTGTGCTCTCATTTTTGAGAGCACTTTTTGTTTTATGATGCTTTTTATTTCTAGTTGTATCGGTTAGTTTTCAGGTATGAACAACTTATTTAAACCACAACCAAGGAAGGGTATCATGAAAACCACAACCAAGGAAGGGTATCATGAAAACCTCAATCATAAAAATAAGTGCACTAAGTGTATTAGCTATTAGCGCGATGTTTTTTTCAGCTTGTTCTGGAGAGGCGTCAAACTCAAGTAACGGTAATGTATCTCTTGAAGAGGGATTTCTTTTAGAAGGAGTCGCAGCGACAGGTTATGCCGCCTCTGCGAAGAGATTCTACGTTAATAACAATGCCGGTGAACAAATTTGTGAAGGAAAAACAAATGAAGCCGGAGAATATAAATGTTCTTTTGCAAATGAAAAAGCAATTTGGCCACTTGATGTTTTTGTCAAATTAGAAGGATCCGATATTAAAGCAATAGTACCTGATCCAGGTGAGGGTAATAAAAAATTGATTGCTCATGTAAATCAAATAACCAGTTTATTTGCTGAAAAGGCAGAAGAAAAGATAGAGCGAAAAGAAATGACTCTGTCTAAATTAGATTCAATTAATCAGGAATGTGTTCAAAAACTATTAGGAGATAGTATTAAAGCGGATGCTTTTGTTCGAGAAGGGGCTTTTAAGGCCGCTCAAAAAGGAAATCCTTCTGCTGAATCTAGTCTTGAAGACATGATTTTGCATACCATGGGTGATTTAGCGGAACATCATCAGCAGCAGTTACAAGCATTTATTAAAGTCGAATCAAATGCGCAATCTCGCCTAATGGAGCAAGATCAAGAATTTAATTCGTATTTAGCGAGTAATTTAGTTGATTTTGATATTTCGGATGAAGAAATACAACAAGCATTTAAGAAAATGTATAAAGAAAACGTACGTAAAGCGGATACATGTGCAGCAGAAATGATTCACTTAAAAAAGAAGTATCAAGAAATCTTGGCTGAAATTCCTGAGTGTAATCAAGCGAATACAAGGGCTTTTGCTAAAGAAATGTT
>DUVD01000310.1 GCA_012841225.1 Fibrobacter sp. | reverse complement strand
TCTCACAAAACCTAATAATCACTGGTGGCCCTGGCACTGGTAAAACGACCGTTGTTCGTCATCTTTTAACAGCTCTTTTAACAGATGACGCCTTGAAGCCCGTCTATTTAGCGGCTCCAAGCGGAAAAGCCGCTAGCCGTATGCAAGAGAGCATTAAAAGCGATTTTAGTTTTATCGAAAGCAAAACGATTCACCGCTTATTAAGATTTAACCCCAGAACCAACTCTTTTTTTTATAATGCTCAAAATCAGTTTCCTTTGGGCGGTATCTTTATTATCGACGAAGCGAGCATGATTGATATCGAAATGTTTGCCCGCTTATTAGAGGCGATTCCCGAAGGCTCTCGCTTGTTTTTACTTGGCGATGAAAACCAGTTGCCCTCGGTGGATGTAGGCGCTGTTCTTGGCGACTTGTTGAGCTCTTTATGCGCACATGCTGTGGTGCGACTCACGCACTCATATAGGTCTAATTTAGAAATTCAGGCACTCGCTAATGCCGTCAACGAAGCGAGCGAACAACATCCTTTTTCTGCAGCGCTGTCGTGGAGCTCCGATTACCAAGTCCTGCTTCAAACAGAAGCAAAAGTCACCGCCTTTTTAACACCAAGCTCGGCCAAAAACTGGAGCTCAATGCTTGAGGTGTGGGTAAAAAAACACTACCTTCCCTTTGAAAACACCATAAGAGAATTAGAAACGCATTTGCAAAAAAGCCCTCTCTTTTTAATCTCCAAAACAGAACATCCAGAACTCGTTCTCCTTTGCGATCGGGCTTGGAAAATGGTAACACAGGCTAAAATCCTATGTGCTGAAAGGCATGGGCCTCAGGGGACTTTGTCGATCAATCCACTAATTACTTCTAAACTAGGGCGCACCTCTTTGATTATGATGACGCAAAATCTTTATCCTTACTCGCTTTACAATGGCGATACGGGATTAGTCGTTTTTGTAAATCAAATAGCTTATGTCCTTTTTGAGCGGTCCAATGGCTATGAAAAATTCCCACTGTCTTACTTTGCCGAAAACACTTATGAGGCGGCTTATGCGATGACTATTCATAAGTCGCAGGGCTCGGAGTTTGACCATGTGATGATTGTATTGCCAACCGATCCAGAACACCCCCTGCTTTCTAAACAGATTCTTTATACAGCTATGACTCGCGCTAAAGAACACGTGACTATCGTTTCAAATGAGGGTAATTTAGCCATCGCCGCCGCCAAAAAAGAGTCTAGAGAAACAGGTCTTTTATAAAACGCAAAGCAGACTAACCAAATAGTTTCTGCGCTCTTCAGGATCTTGATTTTAATCTAAGTGACAATTGATGGTTTATTGCCACGGCGTTTGCGAAATACGTATCGTTGGGGCCAATAACAAAAGGTAGGTTTGTGTTAATTTATTTTTTTTGAACGAGTTTATTTTTATTTCTTTTGGGCTTTTTTAAAAACTCATAAGTGGCGACGTACTTGTCTAAAAACACGATCAAAAAAGATTCTTTGTACCTTGGAAAAAAGGGCGTTAGCGGCCACATGTGTTTAAGGATGATGTCGCGTTCGAGCGAGTTTAAGTCGAACTGTGCTTGAGCATTATTTAGGGCTATTTTGGGGTGACGAAAACCGTGCCAGTTTTTTGTAGGGCGGCCGGGATCATTGCCATCTCGCCAATCGTAAAGGAAAAAATCATGCAGTAAGGCGCCACGAGCCACTGATCTGTAATCCCAGCCCCTAGAACGACTTATTTTATAAGCCAAAAAAGAAACCTTTATTACGTGATCAAAAATAGTGGACTCATGATGCTTGTAGTTTTTTGTTTTAAGAAATTCTGGGTTGTCTAAAATATCAGATACACAATCGATATATTCTAGGTCGTTTAGGTGCTCTAATTCTATGTTTTTTATGGAGAGGATCGACTTGTATTCTTCAAGCACGCCGCTTATATTGTTTTCAAATTTTTTTGAAATGGCTAAAGACATGTTTTTTCTTATGTGACTAAATGCGAGAAGCAAACGCTTTTCTTGGCGTAGTCGTTTTTCTAATTCGAAGGGTTCCAAAGCAATAATTCGCTGGTAACCGGCTTCAAGAAGATGGCCGAG
>DUVD01000054.1 GCA_012841225.1 Fibrobacter sp. | reverse complement strand
TTTTTCATGATTTTTTCCTTTCGCGGCGACCAAAATAATGAAGAATAAAGCCACTGAACATTAATCCCATAAAGAGGTATGGAATAAAATCGAGCACGTCTTTTCTTGCTTTAAATAAGACGACGTTTTGGTTGTCGAAAACTCCTAACACAGAAGAGAAGTAAACCGTATAATGATTGGATTTGAACGGTACATTCAAGGCAATACGTCGAGGATTTTCCACGCCATTTTCAAGAATTAATACATCAGCACCCTCGTTGTCGGCAGCGAGCACTTTAATCGCAAATGGCATTTTCTCTTTTTGATTAGAAAGTCGAAGTGTTTCACCACCTGTTAATACGTAAGAGCGACGCTCATTTAGCCCTAAAAGTATATTTTCTTTGTGGCGCCATTCCTTATGCTTCACATGCAAGACAATACCTGGAAAGCGCACAAGTGCACTCTCACTTTTTTCTTTGCACTCAAAACCCTGGAAACCGGTTGCATTTTTCAAAATGAGATGTTCGTCTTGTACTTCAGTTAAGGGATAACCGTATTCGCAAGACTTTATGATTTCAAATTTATAAAGGCCAAGTTGAAAGCTAGCAAGATCACCCCACGGAGGCAAAGGAAAGGTTAAAGAGTCGTCTAAAACCACTTCAAAAGCATCTTCAGCGCTTTCAAAAACAGCCTTGGTTTTGCCGTCAATAACACCATATCCTTTTAATGGTCTTCTGGAAACATCACCTAATAAGCCACCCAAAATTAAAATTAATAGAGAAAAGTGCATTAGGTAAAGGCCTAACGAAGCCCATCGTCTTGGAATTCTATACCAAAGAGCTAAAACTAAGTGAATGGCGCTTAACACCAATAAAAAGCGAAGACCTGGTAAAGGGATTGAGTCTAATACCCATATAAAATAAGAACCAAAAAACCGTTCTGCGCCTATCTCTACGCCTACTTTGGATTGGTAAATCACACCCCAAAACAAAAGCACTGCAAAAAAACCGAGCAATAGAATCGTAACTTGAAGGCCTGCGCCTTTTTTTAATATGCGTTTCATTTGATTATACATATACAAATCGATTATTATTTAAAACAGATTCACCGTCAAAGCGGTACGCAACAAGCTTCCCATCGTTTTTATAAGAAGCGACACTATAATCTAAGCAACACACATTCGGTTTTAAAATGCGCACCTCTCCATCAAACCAGTAATGACCAAAAAACACAGGACGTTCTGATTCGTGGTAGTAGTTTCCTTTTCTAATTTCGGCTGGAATTTCCATATTTGGCAAATGAAAATCAGTTTGCAAAAACAAATCGGAAGCAGGCGCCGTCGCGGGGTTCTCCCACCAACACACCCTCGTTCGCGTACGCAAAACACCTTCTTTATCTCTATAAGAGATGCCTTGAGGCAAAGCCATCTCAGGGCCTTTTAAAAGCGAATCTACTGGCTTAAATAAAGGGTCTCTCTTATTGACCATCCTCCTAAGAGTCGATTCATCTTTTACGGAAGTAATGTTTTCAGACTTTAATACATCAACCAAAGAAGTATCAAAACAGGCATGCTGAGCCCGAAAAAAATCCGTTTCGATATAGAGAGGCAAGGTGTACAACCAATCGAGCATCTCTCTAAACTCCGATTCGTAGTGCTGATAAGATCGAATCGTTTCGGCGTGAATTAAAATTTTGTTAATGGAGTGATCCCTCAAATACCCACCACCAGCATTTGGCGTCCAAAAGCAAAGCATGTTCAATTCGTGGTTTCCTATAATAGCCCTTGCTTCTCCGGCTTCCACCATAGCACGGACTATACGCACTGTACCCCGCGCATCGGGCCCGCGGTCCAAATAATCGCCTAAAAATACAACGCGACGAGAAGGGTGCCTGTAAACACCCATTTTCAAAGAATACCCAAGTTTTTTTAATAGGGCTTCCAAACGATCGGCATGACCGTGAATATCACCAATAAAATCAATCATGATATTAAAAGTACAAAAAAGCCTTCCCCCAATCAGGGAAGGCCTTTCACCAAAAGCACAAAGGGAATCTGTTAAGCATTGTGTTTCGGTATTATTCTAAAAAACTAACCTTATCTGCTTAAAAAGCCAAGACTAAAGCTATTATCTTCTACACCAGCCCAATATATTACATCTTGAAATACTATTGGCTTTTTCATTCTTTTTGTTTAATTAAAAATGCATTTCTTATCTTTGTGTAATGAAAATCGGAATACATTATAATGGCGTGGTAGAATCGGAAATGCCTCAAGGCTTTTACTTGGACATCGAGCAAGAAAGAATTTTGCTTCCTGGAAATAAAGCCCCTGAAAACCTATCCGTCGGCGATACCATAAGGGTATTTGTTTACACGGATAGCGAGGATCGCTTAATAGCAACAACCCAAGAGCCTAAGGTGACGGTCGATCATTTTGCCGTTCTCGAAGTAAAGGACATCAACCCCGTCGGTGCTTTTTTAGACTGGGGCTTAGACAAAGATTTATTTTTGCCTTATAAACAACAATTAGGTGAACTCGAAGTTGGAGATCGTTGCGTTGTTTTTGTTTTAGAAGATGCTAAAAGTGGTCGTCTTGTCGCCACAGAGAAGATAAAAAGTTTTATCGATCAAGATACCAGAGCTTTAGCAGTCGGAGAAATGGTTGATCTGGCGGTATATGAAGTCGCAGAAGATTACATGGACTGCCTTATTAACAACCGCTACACGGGTCGCCATTATACACAGTATAATAACAAGCGTTATTATATTGGAGATAAATTAACTGGCTATATCCAAAACATTAGGGAAGACGAAAAAGTCTCTTTAAGCTTAAAGCCCGTGGGCTATAGAGCTGCAATGGAAGAAAGCGACATTATACTCGACTCACTTCAAGAGGCTAATGGTTTTTTACCCTATGGCGATTTTTCTTCCCCAGAAGAAATCCAAGAAAAATTTGACTTGTCTAAAAAGACATTCAAAAAAATGATTGGGGGCTTATTTAAAAAGGGTCTTATTAAAATAAGCGACGACGGTATTTCTCTAAAATAAAAACGCAAGTTTGGCAAGCGTCTAATCTTTCTTTCAATGCAATTGCAGTCACTATTAAATGAGTAGACTTCTGGAGTTTTAACATGCTTCGAAAGAGACGTCAAAACACCTCCAAATTCTAGATGCAATAATGGCTCACCTGCGCAGGTCTATTCTTTTTCTAAGTAGTTTGAATAATTTTTATTTAGCGCGCTCTAAGTACGAACCATCACGCGTGTCTACGCGGATCTTTGTACCTTGTTCAATAAAGAGTGGAATCATTACTTGAGCGCCAGTTTCTAAAATCGCCTCACGCATCACGTTACCACTGGTATTGCCTTGGACTCCTGGAGGAGCATCAACAATCATAAGATCAACAAATGTAGGTGGAATGACTTCTATAGCCTTACCATCCCACCAAGTGACTTGAACGTCAGCACCATCGAGCAGCCAAACTTCAGTTCCACCCATGGCGTCTTTTGAAATCTCCATGGTTTCCATAGTGGTTTTATCCATAAAGAACCAAGTAGTATTATCATTATAGAGGTAGGTCATGTCGGAATAGTTAACTTCCGCTTCTTCTACTGTTTCACCACTTTTCCAAGTGCGATCGAGAGTCCTACCGGTGATCAAATTTTTTATTCGGACGCGATTAAACGCTTGGCCTTTACCTGGCTTTACAAATTGGTTGTCAATGATCATATAAGGATAACCATCAACCATGATTTTTAATTTTTTCCGAAATTCATTAGTACTAACTGTGCCCATAAAAACCTCTCTTAAATTTATGTCTAAATTTAACACCTTATGGATAATAACGCATTTTACTTTAAAAAAATTAATGACTTTTTGGCTTTTTTAGAGCTTCCTTTAGCAAAAAACGACTGTTTTAGCTCCTCATTTCCGATTCAGGTCCCTTTTCATTACGCAAAAAAAATAGAAAAGGGCAATCCTTTAGACCCTTTGCTCTTGCAAGTCCTTCCACTTGAAGACGAAAACATAGAGAAAGAGGGCTTTACTAAAGACCCTGTAGGCGACCAAAATGCAACTCAAGAGCCAGGCATTTTGCAAAAATATAATGGAAGAGCCCTAGTCATTTCGACAAGCGCATGCAGCATTCATTGTCGATTTTGCTTTAGAAAAAACTTTAAATATGAACCTACAACTTCGCTTCCAAGCAGGTTAGATAAATGGCTCGCTTCTCATCCAGATGTGAGTGAAATTATTTTTTCTGGTGGCGACCCCTTTTTCACGTCACCTTCTTTTTTTGAGGCACTCACTGAAAGCGCTTTACGGCATAAAAGCATAAAGACTATTCGCTTCCACTCCCGTTTACCGGTGACAGAACCAAAAAGGCTAGAGCAGCTTCTATCTATTTTGAAATGCATTCCCGCTCAAAAAAACGCGGTGCTTGTGAGTCATGTTAATCACGCACAAGAACTCGATGAAGAATCGAAAACTATTTTTAATACCCTTCGCGAATCGGGGTTCATTTTACTAAATCAATCCGTTCTACTACGAGGGGTCAATGACACGGTCGAAGCTCTTTCCGATCTCTCACACAAATTATTCTCTCAAGGTGTGCTTCCTTATTATTTGCATCAATTAGATAAGGCAAAAGGGACTTCCCATTTTGAAGTCTCTGACAGCAAAGCCATTTGTTTGCTTGAAAACACCCGAACAGAATTGCCAGGCTATTTAGTCCCTAAATTAGTTCGAGAAATCGCCAATGAAAAAAGTAAAACACCTTTATGCTAGATCTAGATAGCACTATTACCATTCTGGATGCGGTCACGTTCGTTTTTTTATAAAAAATTGAATATTCCAAATAATATTCGTAAGTAATACACTAGTGTTTAAGAAGATAATGATTTGCTATAATGCTAATAATCACAAACAATTTACTCTCTAAAAAGAATAGCAAAAAAACTGCCGGTAAAATAAGCAAGATTTATTTGTATCTATTTAAAATACCGTTTTGACATTCAAATGCAAAAGTCCTTCCAAAAAGGGAGCCGCAGAATGCAAGGCATAATAAATAGAAATATTCCACCGGTCGCGGTATTGTGAAAGACCTAAACCGTAACTATAAACATCCTTCCAGCCATGTTCAGGAGATCTTGCCTTATAAATTCCGGGCTGATAAAAAATTTGAAAAGCGGTTTCTGATACCGTTTGCCACTCAAACAGGCATTCACTCCAACCATAAGCGCGACTTCTAAAAAAACCCTTGCGATAACCCTTAAAGCTTTCGACGCCGCCAAGTTCAAATAAGTTCTCAATTGCAAAATCTCGTTTCACCGGTAACAAAGCCCCTGAACTTATAGAAAAACGTAAAACGCCGTTACCAAAAAATGGCAACAGGTAATACCCTTCGGCCTGCAAAGCCATGGTTGCATTTTGAACGGAGTCTCTTTTTTGTAGTATTTTCATGCCGCCGTCCATCGAAATCCCAGATCGAGGCAATATAAACCGGTCTAACTTTAAATACCTTAGCTCAAGCGCAGTTGTCCACTCGTCATCGCCAATACCGCCAAAAAAGGCAAAATCGATATCCCAAAAAATCATTCTAGAAAGGCCTATTTCTAAAAGAGCATCTTTGCTCAATGAATCCTCTTCGATAGCACCGCGTAACAGGCCGCTCCACTCGGTAGAAAAAATCCAGGGCTCTTTATACTTTATAGAAAGACTTCTCCCCCACTCTCCTGTTTCACCTTCAATGTAAAGGTCCCGGGCTGTTCCCATTATATTTAAAAGAGCTATTTCTAAAGAACCACTATACTCTTTATCGACACTGGAATAACTGAAAAAAGCCTCGGCGTGGTTAATCGCTCTGTCTTTCATAAAAAAAACGGGAACTAAGCGATGGCGACGAGCCTGTCGAAAAAGTTGAGTTGGAGCTTCTTTTTCATAATACCCTAACCGCAACAACTGAGTCTCGGCTTTGCCTAAGTGACTTAAAGAAAACGGAGCACCTTCTTTTATGCCTGAAAGCTTGGGCCATAAGTCTTTTTTAGTTTTACTCTGACTTTTGTTTTCGGGGGAAGCCCAGACCCATGCTGTGCCTCGGTCTAAAATGACTCGAGTAAGTCCCACTAGGCTTGAATCCACTTGGATTTGAGCCGCTGGAAAGCCGTGGTCTTCGTGCCATTTCAACACTTCTTGATTAATGCTCGCAAGAATAGAACAAGGCTTTTCCACAAGAGAAGCATAAAGATGCTGATGATCTTCTTGCCATAAACCCTCCAATGAAACTTCTTTGATAACACAAGAAGCCGAGGCTTGAAATAATCCAAATAATAATACTAGCACAAAAAACATTAAAAATACGCCTTAGCTTCGGTAGTCCATTTTTGAAACAACTTCTCTTCTGCATTGCCAAAACGAAGGACATAACGCAATGAAAAAGATACAAAATCATTGATATCCACACTGGCATTGGTCTCAAAACGGTAAGTTAGCCCTTTACCGAAACCAGAGTTCATTTGATAAGGTAGCGACTCCCCTTTTGTAGAAACGTGTGTCGCGCTAAAAAGCGCAAAGGCGCTAGCCGTTTTCAGCTGATCCCAAGAGACTTTTAAACTCCCTTGTTTTAAGTACAAATCTAAATCGCTCACTTCATCAGCGCCACTTCCATAACGAAAAAAGCCTGCTGGTTCCAAAGAAAGATGAGAAACCCAGCGACGCTTCCACGAGGCTTTAAAATCCCATAAACCCCATCTCATTTGCTGTATTGATTCTAAATCGACATCTTCTTTTCGAACAGACAAAGAAAAGTAATCGCGTTCATTTGTCGTGAAAAACAAATCTCCAGTGTGCCAATGACGGTTTTGAAAATAAGTAAAAAAGAAACTCTTCTTTTCTTCTTCTAGGCCTAGCGTGTAGGTCACAGAAGCTTTACCCGAAGGAAGACTCCACAATAAAGAACCTTCATAATGAACTAATCCGCTGGTAAGTGATTGCAGTGTTTTTTTTCTAAAAGGCGGCGTATAAATCGTGCTTCCGGTAGTGTCGCGACCTTCAAAACGCCCTTCTACAGAAAATGAGACATCTCGCAAAAACCCGTGTTGGATTGCAAACATCTTTGCGGGCGACCAATCTAACTTACTCTCGATCGCTGCCGTAGACGTCCTTACTGCCCCTAATGAGTCGTGGCGACCCATACCATCATACATAAAACTACCATTGTCCACGCCCTCTATAAACTCACCGGTCAGGCTATCGTAAAAAACATCCCCTGTGCCTGGTGCTACTGCTTTATAAATAGGAAGGTAGGCTTGCTCGTTTGTCAAACCAAGCTCGTATTTCGAGGAAATGCCCCACCCTGAGTTTTCTTGATTGGATTTAAATGAGGCTTCTCCGAGCCACGAATCGGTGCTACCTAAAGAATCCAGCCACGAGTTTTTATAACGCAATAAATGAGACAAGCTCCATGTTTTTTTTTCTATTCCCAGTTTTTGAGTCCATTGCCATAAGCGCAATGAATCTTGGAGGTTTTCTTTGGATAAACCTCGCCTAGATTGCTGAGTTAAAAGGTCTTCCGAAAGCTTCCATGCCGAGTTCCCCGCTTCAAAACCTGCCCCAGTCTTTAGTCGATCAGAGTAAAATAAGTGCCCTAAAGAGTCCTTAGTCCAAAAGCTATAACCACCTAAGCCAAAAGGCCTAAACGGGCCTTCTAAAAACTTTGCTTCTAAAAGCCCTTCATAACGCTCCGTTTCCAAAAGTTGATTAGAAGCCACACGTATAAAAGCCAAACCAGCTTTTGCTTTTTTTTGACGATGCTCTAAAAAAAATCGTCCTCGAGAAGAATTCCACAACAAGTTGTCGGCACTCTGCCTGTAACCCATTTCCACTCCCGAAAACAAATGCCAAGGCAAGCGCCACTGAGTAAACAAATGATCATGACGGAGCGAACCCTTTAACAATGTGCTGTCTAAATCCCAGTCTTCATTTAATTGATACGAATTCCAATCGCGATCCGTGCCTTGAAAAAGCGAATTCAAAAAGCCTTCTTCCAAATAATTGCCGTATAGCGAAAATGCCAAAGGAAAGTGTAGCAGCTGAGCCGACGTATCCGAGGATAAAAACCACCGAGAAGCCCTGCCTAAGGGTCCATTTACTGCACTAGAAACGGTGTTGGTATCTTTTTCTTGGTACGCGATTTCGGCATCTAAAAACCATCGGTTACCCATTTGAGCCCTTAGTCTAGCGCTCATTCTATCCGTTTGCTCTGGACGCGTTAAATTGCCAAGAGAATCACTCCATAAAACGCTGCCGCCTAAATCGTTTTTTAAAGTTTCATAATCCGTTGCACTCCATGCACCTCGCTTTAACCGATCTACATCACTAGCGAGCCGAAACCCACCAACATCAAGCCAAATGTTTTTAGTGCGATAGCGGCCTTCAAATGCCTGCAACACAGAAATCGATTGCGCTGCATAAGAATCGTATTCTACTTGAATCTCATCTTGGGCTCCAGGAATCCAGTCGCCAATAAAATCCAAAACGCCACCAGCGTAGTTCAATTGGTAATCTCGTTCTCGAACTAATGCAGTGCCATTAATCCAAACATTCTCCGATCCAGGCACAATCGTTTGATAAACACCATTCTCACTCACCAGGTAACCGCGACGCTGCCCATCAACTCCTTTGAACACATGAGTTTCTCGGTTGATTTCATCGGTGCCGTACGCACCACGAGTTTCCATGTTTTTAAAGCGAAATCCTAAACCAAGACCAAGAGAAGAACGTTCTAAACCGAGCAAACCAAAGGACTCTTGCTTCCAAGAAAAATCACCTAAGTGCAAGGAAACATGGGGAGACTCGACTCTAAAATAAATTTGGTCCACTTCTTGAAGGGTTGCCGTGTTTTGGTCTCCTGGACTGCGCCCTACATCTGAAAGCAGGGCGTCGATATAAACGGCAGGGGCTATTTCACCTTGGATAGACAAGCGCAATTCTTGATCGACCTGGGTTCCCCCATCACCTACAACTACTTGTATTGTCTTAGAGCCCCGAGTGGCTAATTTTAAGGAATCTTTTTTTATGGGCAATAGGGCGTCGTTCTTGTTTTTACTTTGAGACTCATTCCATACGGGTAAGGAATCCACATTCAAAGCCCAAGCAACTGTATTTAGCCCAACTAAAAGACTAAAAAAAAAGCTTAAGCCTATAGGGGTCTTCAAAATCAAAGCCCTTTAGGTTCTACCAAAAACTGCCTCGTTGTCCAAAGGCGCCGCCCCTGAACGAGATCGACACTCCATTCGCCAGGACGAAGTAAATGAGGGGCAATCGAGCTTATGCAAATCTTAGCATTGGTTTGGCATAGTTCAATAAACATCGTATCGATTCCTAAATACCAAATTTGCTTAAAAGGAAGCGTATCCAAAAGAGCAATCGAGTCATTGCTAGACAAGTGAGAATAAAAATACAAACGTGTTTTTTCTTTAAATACAGAATCCACTCCCAAAGGAACTCCACTGACAACGTTTCGACAAACGACACTTTGCTCTGGGGATAACAAAGGAAGAGCATCAACAATTATTTCTGGAGAATCGGACTCAAAATTCACATAGGTCCTGTGAATAAAAAAAGAAAGAAACACCACTGTAATAATGAGCGCTGTTTTTCTTATATAACGAAGTGGCGGAATTCCTCCCACAGGCACCTCTATTAAATTAATTTACTTGTGTTTTGAGTAAATGCGGGAACTGCATCCACTAATTTTTCCACTAGTAGACGATTAAAATCTTCTATTCGATTAGGCAGTTTTGTGCCTGGAAAAATTTGAACTAAAAGCAGAGAATCACTTACGGGAGAAATGTAAATCGAACGATTTTCTCCGCCGTAAGAAACAGATTGGAAGTTTTCGCCTCCAAGCATCATTCCTATTTGTTTTGCTGAATCAAATGAGGCAATGCTTAAAACAGCGAGAGGAGTGGCATCAAAACCAATAGCACCCACTTCTGCGATAATGGAACCATCGCGGTGGCAAAGAACAATGTAATCGGCCTTAACGCTACTTTGATAAGCAACCATCAGGCGTCTTACTTTTTCTGCATCTTCTGCATATACGGTAAAATCACTCATAAAAAACCTCGCTCTTGTTCGTAAATCGTCCTATTATTTTTTAGGGACGTAAGGCCTCAATTCAATATCATCTTCAGAAACATCTTGACTGGGCTTAGGGGTATCGCGTCCAAATGTCGGCATTCTTTGCGGAGGAGGAGCTCCTACTTTTGGGCGACCAAAGGGTGAGGCTAAAGTACTCTTTTGAAACAAGCCGGCATTCCCTGGGCGTGCCGATTCCGCTGTTGGTGTTTTAGCTGCAAATGAAGGCATCTTAAAAGGAGAATTGCTGCCTCCAACGTTCTTTAAATCGGGGGGACTGGCAGAAGAATCTGCTTTGGTCTTATCCAGGGAGACGCCGTCTTTACTAATCGTCAAATCGTGAACACCAGTATTGTTAACACTTTCCGCCGCTTTACGCAAAAAGCCTTGTTTGACATTAAACTTTTCTATCACAAGCATCGCAATCGTTTTTAGCGTGGTCACGACGCCCTTACCGTTATGCGCCGTCGCTGGGAAAAAGGGGATTCCACGTGGGTTGAGGTACTTGGTCATTTCGTCTAGTGTGTACACATCATCCATGTCCCTTTT
>DUVD01000053.1 GCA_012841225.1 Fibrobacter sp. | reverse complement strand
GCTCTACGGAGACTCTTGAAGAGGCGGATATTTTTGCATTGCGAAAAAAGGCAGTCTTTATTAAAGAAGTTTCACCTGTTGTTACTGCAAATGGGCAAGCAGTAGTGGGGAGCAATAATTGGCCCGTCTCTTTAACTGGAATTAGTGCGGAGTACTTAAAAATTCGGAATTATGAAATGGAAGACGGCATTATGTTTGACGATGAAGTCGACCGTATGGCTAAAGTTTGCGTGATTGGGCAAACGGTTGTTGCCAATTTGTTTCCAGAAGAAAATCCAATAGGTAAAACGATCCGCTATAAAAGCATTCCATTAAAAGTGATAGGGACATTAAAAGCAAAAGGCTCCACTGGATTTGGGCAAGATCAAGACGATGTTATTTTTACTCCTTATCAAACAATCATGAAACGGTTTAATGCTTCTACCGATATTCGCACTATATACGCGAACACTATTGGTGAAGGTTACGCAGAGCAAGCGACTAATGAGGTGCTATCGATACTCAAAGAACGCCGAGGCTGGGCTAAATCGGCGGAACCCTTTAGGGTGCGCACTCAAGAAGAGATGATTCAAATGGTGACGAGTACCTCGGACTTGCTTTCGATTGTACTTACGGCTATTGCTGGCATTAGTCTTTTTGTTGGGGGCATAGGTATTATGAATATTATGTATGTTTCTGTTACAGAAAGAACTAAGGAGATAGGGCTTCGTATGGCAATTGGAGCTCGTGGTAAAGATATTTTACTTCAGTTTTTGTTTGAATCGGTGATTATTAGCTTGCTTGGCGGGCTAATTGGCATTGCGCTTGGGATTTTGTCGGCGCAAGGAGTTAAATTGTTTTTAAATTGGCCTATGAGCGTTTCTGTGATGAGCGTGGTAGTGAGTTTTGCGGTTTGCTTTGTTACAGGAGTCTTTTTTGGGTGGTACCCAGCTAAAAAAGCGAGTCGACTGGATCCTATAGAAGCACTGCGTTTTGAATAAAAAATGTGAACAAGTGGTAAATTATGTTGATAAAAGCGTTAAATGAAGTACCAGTAATTGGTATTTTGAGAGATATTCCGTTTGGGGCAGAAGAAGATTGTGCCTTAGTTTGCAAGCGGGCTGGTTTAAGGGCGATAGAAGTAACGATGAATACGCCTAATGTTCTTGAAATCATTGAAAGGCTTAGTTTGGCGGCGGCACCCTTGAGAATTTTTGTGGGTGCTGGCACTGTGCGCTCTCTTGAAGATTTAGAAAAGGCACTTTCGGTGGGAGCTCAATTTATAGTCACTCCCATTACTTCTGTTGAGGTTATTGAAGAGTGCGTTAGAAACCACGTGCCTGTAATACCCGGAGCTCTTACCCCTACAGAAATTCAACTCGCTTATGAGCTTGGTGCTTCTTTTGTGAAGGTGTTTCCTGTGAATGCGATGGGCGGTCCGTCTTATATTAAAGACCTGCGAGGGCCTTTTAAGGATATCCCTTTAATGGCTTGTGGTGGCGTGAACGAAAGTAATGCTTCTGAATATAGAGCTGCTGGTGCTAATTTACTTGCTTTTGGAGCGAGCATTTTTGACCCAGAGCAAATGCGTTCTCATCAATGGGAAGCCATAGAGAAAAAGCTAAAGGCCTTTTTAAGTAGTATTTAAAAAAGGCGCTGAATTTCGTAGAGCATCTTTAACCAAGATGTATCTTGGGATCCATTAAAAATAAACATTTCATCGAGTGTCCCATTAAATTGGGGGTCGCTTCCAATGGAAAATTCGGAAGGGCTGTAAAAGCCGCCGTTTATTTTAATGTCTGTGTTCCGGATTAATTCGCCATCGGCGATAATGCTTAAGTGCGCTTTGTTAATGGCGAGTGTGTAATGATGCCAAGTGCCGTCCAGTATTTTAGCAGCACCGTAAACAATAGTGTCGCTAACGGCTATTATCAGGGTGTCGCCACTCATGGTGGTATCTGAATAAAGTCTCACGCCTATAGAAATGGAGTCGTTAGAATCTCTTTGGCGAATATCAAAACCCTTGCCTGTGGCACTTCTTGCCGATACAATAACAGAGTTATTAGAGGCTTGTGCCTTGCCATCTATCTTGAGCCAAAATGAAATGCCTACCGAGCTATCTTGAAAAACGGGTTCGCTTATAATGACTGGGCTAAGTGTTGAGCTAAATTCCTTTGCTTTGCCAATGACTCCGGGGCTACTTTCATGAAAAGATTTTAGGGTCCGAATAGGGCTACCAAGTGGACTCACTAGCGCAGAATCGACTATCGCAAAAGTCATGGTTTTAGAAGTGGTCAAGTCGAGATGGGGAATGATACCCCAGTAAAGTGTGGAATCACCTTCTGTAAAAACAGATTCTAACGGGATGGCGTTGCCGCCGTTGATGAGCATGGGCTGAAAAATAGAACTAGGCAAAAAGAAAGGGACAGGCATAGAGTCGATGGGATCGGTTTGTTCGATTTTTTCATCAAATACTTTGGTGTAATTTAATGTTGAAAAGTAGTTGCCTAGGTCGGTGATATAAAGTGTGGCTTTGGATTCCAATTCCCAGTCGATGTTAATGCGTTCTATAGGAGTCGATGCCTTCGCTCTTAATATAGTGAGGTCTTTAAAGCGATGTGCGGTAATGCCTTCTACAATCATAAATCCAGAGGCATAATCTTGCTCGCTTACGACTTGGCAAGATAAGGTGCCAGTGAGGCATAGGGTATCTCCTGCTTGTAAATTAAAAAGAGAAAGGCCTAAGTTGAAAGCGGCATTTTTTTGAAGAGAGAGGTTTTCTAAATCAATAGTAGTAGAGGAGTCTGTTTTTAAAAGACTTAAGGGCGAGAGTGAAGAGCGGTCTTCTAAAGTATCAATAATCGCTAAATGGTACGCTCCATTAGGGACGCTGTCTATGCTAAAACGTCCAGAATCGTCGGAAAGTACTTGGCGTTTAAAAGAAGGCCTAGCGGCGATATAGACGCTATCGATTAAGGTGACTTGTACTTTGGGGAGGGGCTTGCCGTTAACATCGGTAACAATACCGGCGATGGTTTTACCGGACTCTGTTTCGGTAATCACACCAGCAGTGTCCACGGTGCACCCTAATAAAAAAAAGGTGAGGAGAGCGGATAAAAAAAGAGAGCGGTTCATTTTCCCTCCGGTTCCAAATTGGAGAATAAGTGTAAATTCAAATGGTATACGCCATCGGGCTTTTTGGCATCTTCGGCAACAATTCGGCGTGTGGCCGCTTTAAAGGCTTGTAGTTCGGCTTCTACCTTTTGGTAAGCCTCGCTTGATAGGCTAAAAACAAGCGTAGACATGACATGAGGGTTTTTAGAAGGGGTGAGTAGGGCTTCTTTTGAAAGTTCAAAAGCCTGTAATTGGTATTGCCGAATTAGTTCGTCGTTATTATAGGGGCCACTTGAAATAGAATCTTTTGTGGGCTTGAAAAAACCTTCCGTATTTTGGCTTACTAAATCTAGGCGCATTAATAATTGGAGTGAATCGCTTAATTTGCCAAGAGAGACTTTAGGAAAAATTCGCTTTTGCACTGGGGCTAAATTTTGATCAACATCCATGACATCTAAAATGGCAAACAGGGCGCTGTGATACCATTTGGCGTAATACTCGTAGGCATCGGTATTAAGAAGGTGCTGTGGCTGCGGGTGAATTTTTAGAAGCGTTTCCATCGCTTGTGCTCTTACATTTTCATTTTTAGCCTGGTCTAATTGTACCATAGCTTTAAAATACGCGGCTTCCTTTTTATCTAATTCTAAAAGCTCAATAAATTTATCCACCATGCGTGATGAGACTTTTTTACCTCGTAAGACATCGGCGAAGTAACTTCTAGTTTTGGGAAGCCCAAGCAGGTTGCAGATTTCGGTGCGCGTAAAAGAAGAATCGGCAAGAACTCGCTTTTCTTGGTATTGCTCTAAGTACTTGCGAAAGTGTGTAAATTGAAAGATGTCTACGATATTTTTCACATTAAAAATATAGACTATTTTTTATTTTTTGAGAACATTAAAGAAAAAATAATAGTTAAATAAGATCAACTCATCGTTTTTTAAACAAAAAGAGCGTTTTCCATAATGAGAACAAATAAAAAGATGGCGCTTGCATTCCAAATCAATGAAGCCAATTGCAAAAAATGAAAAGGCTTTTAAATGGCTTTTAAAAAAGGCCTCTGTAGTTCGTAGGACATCTTTTTTATATTGCAAGCAGAGAGCGGTTTTGATTCGGAGTTTTTATGTTAGAAAAAAATGGGTTTCGTATTTTGCATACTTCGGATTGGCATTTAGGGAACACTTTAAAAGATAAAGACCGTACCCTGGAATTTGAAGGGTTTTTGAACTGGTTACTTGATATTTTAAGTGAAGAGCAAGTCGATGCTTTAGTGGTGGCGGGCGATATTTTTGATGTGGCAAACCCAAGCCATCGTATACAAGAGTTGTACTATCGATTTTTAGCAACACTGGCGTCAAGCAATTGTAAAAATGTGGTTATTGTGGCTGGGAATCACGATTCGGGCCTACTTCTCGATGCTCCTAAAGCCCTTTTGTCGGCGATTTCGGTTCATGTGGTGGGCAACGTGCGTAAAGATGATTTAGCTAATCAAATTATTGAGTTAAAAGAGGGCGATGAAGTAAAGATGATTGTGTGCGCGGTGCCCTATTTGAGAGAGGCTGCTTTGCGTTACGCGGCGCCAGAAAATACGGATCGGGATATTTCTAAACTGGTGATTGAAGGGACAAAAGCACACTATCATGCCGTTTACGATTTAGCGTTGATAAAAAGAAAAGAGCTTGGTCGAGAAGATATTCCGATTATAGCGACAGGCCATTTATTTGCCGCCAATGTTTCTGGTGGCCGTGATGAAGGCGTTCGCGATGTTGTGGGGAACCTAGGTTTAATTGGTTTGGATACTTTTCCAGAAGGGCTTGATTACATTGCCTTAGGCCATATTCACCGAGCACAAAAAATAGGTGGGCTTAATAAGGTGAGGTATAGTGGCGCTCCTTTACTAATGGGTTTCGATGAAATTGGAAAAAAACGATTAGTTCATATTGTTGACTTTCCAAAAGGAGAACCTTGTTTGGTTCGGGACATTGAAGTCCCTGTATTCCAAGAATTTAAACGCATTCAAGGTGATATTTTAGAAATAAAAAAAGAATTGGCGTCGCTTAAGCAAGAAAAGTCAAAGGCCTTTGTGGAAGTGATTTACGATGGGAAAGATTTTGTTGGTAATTTAAGCCATCAGCTTAGGGACGAAATGGAAGAGGTTTGTTTTACGGTGGTTAGG
>DUVD01000309.1 GCA_012841225.1 Fibrobacter sp. | reverse complement strand
GCATGGGTAAAAGACGCTATTTTTTATCAAATATTTCCTGATCGCTTTGCTAAATCAGAAAAACATAAAGCGCCTGGAACTCATCAGCCTTGGGGCAATGCGCCTACCGAGAACAATATTTTTGGCGGAAACTTACGCGGCATAGAGGAGCGTCTCGACTACATCGCTGACCTTGGTTTTAATGCCATTTACCTTTGCCCTATATTTAAGAGCAATTCTAATCACCGTTATCACACCTACGACTATTTTGCCATCGATCCCATTCTTGGCACCGAAGAGGATTTCGATAGTTTAGTGAAAGCCTGTCGAAAGAAAAAAATACGCCTCATTTTAGACGGTGTTTTTAATCACTGCTCCCGTGGTTTTTTTGAGTTTAACAGCTTGCTAGAGCAAGGCCAAGAATCGCCTTATATCGATTGGTTTGTAGTCGATTCTTTTCCCATCTGCGCTTACGATGCCAAGCCAAATTACCGCTGTTGGTGGAATTTACCTGCCCTGCCTAAGTTTAATACCAATAACCCAGAAGTGCGAGAAATGCTTTTTTCGGTAGCAGAATATTGGAGCAAAAAAGGAATTGACGGTTGGCGGCTTGACGTGCCAAACGAAATCAACGATGACTCTTTTTGGCAAGAATTTAGGGCACGCGTCAAAAAAATAAACCCAGAAGCTTATATTGTAGGCGAAATTTGGGATCCCCCAAGCCGCTGGCTTCAAGGCGACCAATTTGATGGCGTCATGAATTACCCCCTTCGCCGTCAACTCTTAGATTTTTTATTAAAAGACAGCAACAAAGACAACCACGCTTTTTGCAATCTTTTAAATGAATCTTTTCTCTCTAACTCTTTTGGTGTTCCGATGAATTTAATGGGGAGTCACGATACCAGACGCTTAGTTTCGCAAGAAGGGATTAACAAAAACTCATTAGAATTGCTTTGGACCCTGCTTTTCTTTTTACCTGGGTGCATTAGCGTGTATTATGGAGATGAGATCGCTTTAGAGGGAGGCAAAGACCCCGATAATAGGCGCTGCTTTCCTTGGGATTCTTTAAAAAACCTTCAAAAATCATCATTTTCGCTATTTTTCAAAAAATTATTGCTCATGAGGCTTCAAGAACCTGTCTTAAAAGAAGGTTCATTTCTTGCTATTCCTCAGGAAGATGGCTTTATTATAAGGCGACAACAAAATAAAACCACTATGGAGTTTCGCGTATTTACCTCTAAAATTGGGGCTGTTGACGCTTTTACGCTTACCAAAAACGCACTTAGTTACTAAATTTGAGCCCGACTTCTAGATTTAATGCCTTTAAGGGACCACTAATGAATAAGAAAACATTTGGTTTACGAGAAATGATTATTCTCGCTATTCTACTCCTCTCTTGTTACACACTCTGGCCTTCTGTTCAGATTCACTCTAAATTCGGTGATGAAAAAGAAGCTTTCATAAAAGAAAATCCAAAGCTCGCAAGCAAATCAATTAATTTCGGATTGGATCTTGCAGGTGGAACAAGTATTACTCTTGAAATTGACAAAACCGGACTCAAAGACGAGGACGTTAGCGAAATACAACAACAATCGCTCGAAATTGTCAGGAATCGCGTGGACCAATTCGGGCTCTCAGAGCCACAAATTGCACCTAGCGGGGACAGCCGTATTGTTGTCGAACTAGCAGGCGTTGATGACTCCACCGCTAAAGAATTAGTCGGTAGCACAGCCAAGTTAGAATTCAAAATTTTAACGGAAGCTGAAAAATTCAGCCAAGTAGTCACGCTTATCGACAACTACCTTTCTCGTCAAACCTCGGACATTGCCGCTCTCACTGATTCAGTAAGCAAAGACGCTCCTGAAACAACAAAAGCAGCAGACTCAGTTGCACCAGCAGCACCAGTTGCCCTCTCCGACGAAGATATATTAAAAGGAATTGCTCCCACAACTACTCCGGAAGCGGTTGCTAAAGACACCACTACAGATAAGGTAACTGCAGCACAAAACGTCGAAGCAACCCCTTTATCTAGTTACTACTTATCTTACGGTAACGGTGGCTTTATAAGCGTCGATAACGTCGAAAAAGTAAAGCAAATTTTAAAATTAGAAACAGTTCAAAAACTCATCCCACGCGACGTTGCATTTGCTTGGGGCAGTGGTCTCGAAAAGGTTTCTAAAGACACTAAAGTAAAAGCAAAACGCCTTTATTTGCTTAAGCGCCGCGCCGAGATGAACGGCGAAGATATTTCTGACGCTCGTCCACATCGCGTTGGAGACGGTACTAATGCAGGTGAAGTTGCTGTAAGCTTAAAGTTCAGCGGCGTCGGTCCTAAAAAATTCTCAGCTGTTACTGCAGCCAACGTCGGCAAGCAAATGGCAATCGTTCTCGATGATCAAGTCATTAGCGCTCCTGTTATTCGCGACCGTATCCCCAATGGCGAAGCACAAATCACAGGTCTTGATGACATAGCAGAAGCAAATCGCTTAGCTGTTGTTTTACG
>DUVD01000308.1 GCA_012841225.1 Fibrobacter sp. | reverse complement strand
TCTTTGTCCAGGGAATGGTTTTAGACCTTATGCCTTGCTTTACACGAATGAGGTAAGACCCAGCCTCTAAACCATTTATTGGAATCCAGTGGTTTCCTGCAGCCATATTATTCGAGATGGGGCTCCTGACTTCTCGACCAGTGAGGTCTAAGAATTGAATAGAGACGAATCCACTTTGATCTAAGCTTAAGCGAAGGCCTTCTGGAGTAGCACCTAGCTTAAAGGGCGTTAAGACCTTTGAAACTTGAATTGTCTTGACTGGGATAGTGGCGTTGAGAGCACCAGTCCCGATAGCGACTAGTTTTGTTACACCGTTGACAGTGCCATCTATAGCGGTTCCTAGTGCTTCATAAGTGGCTGTTTCTGGGGTATTAGCGGTAATGTTAATAAGTACATCAATGTCACCGGCGACCAGGTTGCTGCCCATAATGGAGGCGTAGCCTGGATTACTAAAGGTATAAGTTACCGGGGCATTCTCATTTAAGGCAGTAGTTGGAAGCATGTCTGTTATGGAGCCTTTTTCAACAATGGCATTTGCAAAAACGGAAGATAATTTTTGGATGTTTTTTAGATAAGCCATTGTCAATACAGTGTCGTATGAGCCATGAGTGGAGGTGGCTGGGGCTGTAACTCGAATCTCAGAAGTCCCTTTTTGTAAAAATTTAAATGCCCAAATATCTGCTCCTATATTACTAGCAATGCAGCCGACACCAGTGCACTTTGTTTTAGTTACAGAAATAACGCTCGGATTACTGGAGGTGATAGTCACATTTGTACCTTGGTTTGTTGTGGTGTTAGCTTTTTGTTCATTTTCATTACCACCAGAAGAATAAGAATTAAGTCCACTTGAACCTGAACAGCTTTTATTCATCCGACAAATAAAAGCCCTAATAAAGTAGGTTTGGCTTGGGACTTTAGTTGCAACAAAGACGCTTAATGTGCCATCGTTTGCGGTAAAAGTGGCTAGACCAGCTTTTTTAACAGTAATAGTGCCACCACTAATAGTCGCTACATCTTGATTGCTAGAGGTATAAGTACAAGAGCTTTTTGCTTTTCCAGTTACGGTACCTTGTGTTTCTTCGACTGTGACTGGTGCAAAGTAACAGCTACCGCTTGTTTTTCCTGCTGTTAGAGTGTCTGCCCAAGAGGATTTATTTTGATTTAAGTAGTTTTTAACAATGTTGCCAGAAGCGCTGAAAGTAGCCGATGCTAAAGCTGCCTTGGTGTTAAGTGTGGTTTCTCCGTTAAACATTGCTGAAGCTTCGTTCGACCCGTCATCATTTTTAGCGTGTCTAATAGACCAATTACAGCTACTAATTTTATTAGTCTCCATAAAAGTAAACCAGTTTTGAGATTCCCCGCTATTTGGAGAGCCATTACCGTCTGCATTAGTCGTGCCCCACTCTGAAATAAATACAGGGTTTCCTGCATTGAGAGTGCTTGTAATTCTACTGCCAAATTCGTTCACAGAGTGGCTACCAGCATAAAAATGGAAGACATAAGCGACATTAGTCTTGCTTACGGTGGAACCATTAACATCGTTAATTTTTTGGCACCAGTTTGGAGTCCCTACGAGCGCCAAGTTTTGAGAGTGGGTGCGAATTGCACCAATAACGTCTTCGGCATAATTTTTAACTGCGCCCCAGCTACTGTTAACAGGTTCGTTGTAGACTTCCCAAATGATATTCGGTACTTTGGCATAGCGCTGTGCCGCATAAGTAAAAAACGCCTTTGCCTTAGCTTGTTCTTGCTCGGCGCGGTGAGTGTGCCAATCAATAATTAAGTAAATGTCGTTTTCAATTGCGGCAGTAACCATTTCATCTAAAGCGACTTTCATTAGTGCTTCTTCGGTCATGTATGATTTTAATATAGGCTCGCTTGCGCTGCCTTGGCTATTGTAGTACTGAATGGCCATGGCAAAGCGGAGTACATCGGCGTTCAATTTGGTTGCTGCGTACTCTACCACATCAGCGGTATAATAAGGAAGCCCCGTATCGTCCGACCAAAAGAAGCTTAGGCCACGCAGCATTACTTGTTTAGTTGGTTTAGCTATACTTACAATTTTATTACCATTAGTCCCGAGTGCTCCATAAGCGCTCACAGGCCCAACTCTCATAGGGATAGCAGTATTGTAAGTCGCTGCAGATAGAGAGGTGGCTAAAAGCGATAAAAGGAATATACCAATTAATTTTATTTTATTTGACAACATCATAAGCTCCTGTTTATTGCTGCACTTTAATAGTGGCGCTGCGATGGCCATCTTTAATGTTAATGATAGAAACGCCTTGGGGCAAATTCATGCTTTCTAAAGAAAGAACCCCAGAGGATTGGCCAAGCAAAGAGGAAAACAGCTTTTCACCTTTTAAGTTGATTGCGGTTAATACGGCGCTGTTAGAAAATCCGCTAAATTGAAGCTGGGACGCTTGCAGAGAAAGTTGATGCGATTTAGAAGCGTTTAATTTGGGGGTGTTAGCAGAAATGCCTAAAATAGAGTATATGTTCGCTGGTTGCTTTTGAGCGTTTAAGAACTGGATGTCTTTTAGCTCAAAAGAGCCGTAGCCACCTTTTTGCATTTTTGGTTCAATCTTAACGCCTCTAACCGCCTTCATATATTCGGGTTTTGTACCTGCGGTTGCCCAAGAAGGAACGAAAATAGAGTCAAAATGATTATAGCTAGTCGCTTTTAATGGGATATCCATTTTTTTGAATTCGGCAGAAGGTTGGAACCAATAGCCAGGCTCACCGCCTTCCTCGTCTTGCTCTAAGGTGAATTTGCTTAAAATGGCAAGGCGAATAACACCTTCGGTTTTAATTTCTAATCTAATAAACTCTACATCGCTCAAGTCATAGTAACCATCTGCTTTATCAAAACCAAGAACTACACCAGCAAAAGGATACTTACCGGCAGTGGCTTCTGGTGTGCCGTATTCGGGCTCGCTACCAATGCGAAGAGATGATTTAACTGAAAAAACACCGTTGTCTGAATATAAAGGAGAAGAACCGGAATCTGGATACATTAGAGTGCCTGTGCCTAGTTTATCGGAGAAGGCACCCCAAATGGTAAAGCCACAAAAGGGTGTTTCTGAGCCCTTGGCCGCTTGAGTACCTGTAAGAGGAGTTGGCGCTTTTAGTGCTTTAGGAGTGAAAGAGGTGTAGCCAGTCATATCGTAAAAGTTTGGCATGTTACCCGACAAGAGCAAAGAATATATCACGTTAAGGGTTGCAGAAAAATAACCCTCGCCAACTTTTGCGCTTGGAGTGGCCTTTCCTTGTGTGTTGATCAATGCCTCATAAACGGTCTCTAAGTAATTTCCTGGGTTAGTCGCAGAAGCCATTGCTAGGCCTAAACCACCCATATAGGTCGATTGTAGGCTCTGAGGGAAGTCACCAGGAGGATCTAGGTAAGCGTTGTTTTTGTATTCATAACCAGGGCGAATATAAGAGGCACTTCCATAAGTGTGAGGGACAAGCCAAGAACCTAATTTATCATTAACCTCTTTGGCTGTGGTTTCGCCATACCAATAGTAGCCCCATGCCATGCGCCAAGGAGTCCTTGCGGCGTCGTAGTTTGTGCCGATCATACCGGTGGTTTGATTGGCGCTTGTCATTTGTGGTTTACCTGTGCTCCAATTGCACCAGTCGGGCATTAAGCCAGTACGCGAATCTTGGCAGGCTTTAACTTTGTTGTTGTTTACTATAGTCGCCTCATTCCAATAAGCAACATCACCAGTGACGACTCCAAAAAGTTTAAAAGCCGCTGGAGCGGCGTAACTGGGGTTAAAAGCGTCGTTCCAGTTGCTTCCAGGGCGAATGGTTTTGTCTCCATTCATGTCGTTGGACTTAATCCAAGAAATCAAAGACTTGGCATCGCTTAGGTAACTCGCGTCGCCCCATTGTTTGTTTGCCATAATAAGCGCTAAGGCAGCATCAAATTCCGCGTCCGAAGCACTTCCACCGCTAACCGTACCGTTATTGTTGTTGATTTTCCAGTTCATTCCAGTTGCAGTGTTAGGTTGAACGGCATACTTTTTCCAGTAGCCCCAAAGCTTATTAAATTCTTGTTGGTAATCTTTTTGACTTGAACTCATGTAAACCATTAAGAGCATGCCGTAACCGATGCCTTCTGATACGCTGAACTCGGTGCTATCGTTTGGGCTAATGATTCGGGCGAGACCGTCGTTTGTCGTGACGTACCAAGCCCCTTTCCATGTTTCAAAGGCTTTTTGGATTTTAGCTGTGTTTGCTGCCTCAAAAGTATTGCCATGAG
The DNA here is from genome assembly GCA_012841225.1 of Fibrobacter sp. Lineage (GTDB taxonomy): Bacteria > Fibrobacterota > Fibrobacteria > Fibrobacterales > Fibrobacteraceae > Fibro-01. Next base: position 2,017 of record DUVD01000308.1, on the reverse strand, counting down.
GGTATTTTTTGTTTTGTGGGAATGGGAAATTTGGTGCTGCATTTACCAAAACAAAGGTAAATAGCGACAAAATAAGGAAAATTTTTATTGATTTTAGCATGGAAAACCTGTTCTTGAAAAATAAAATTAAAAATGACTAATTTAAGAGCTTATCATTGAATATAAACAGAAGTTGACTAAAATGAATGTGATTTTTCGTTTACAAAAACATATCGTTTACCCTTGTACACAGAGTGTAAAAGAATGTAAATAAAGCATGTTGTTAGGTTGATTTTAATTGCATTAGCAAAATTTATTTAAATTTAACTAGTATCTTTTAACAAAAGAGGATATATTTGATTCAGATAATCCCTAATAGGGACTTTCATTAATAAAAAAAGAGAGAAAACTATGAACAAAAAAATTATTCCTATAGCGATGCTCACTGCAAGTGCATTTGCATCTGCTTCTTTAATGTTTAGCACAGCTGCTGGTGAACAACGCGTTTGTACGGGTGCTTTTGACTGTGAAGTTGAGTCTCCAGAAACGGACGTTGATGATGGTGGTTACTGGTTCGATTACGACGACCGTGAAAATGACGGTGGTACTTCTGTAGTTACCTACCCGCTTCCAGAAGATGAATACGGCTCACTTATTACACCAATGGTTACCGAACTCGGTAGCATTCAAATCACTATGACAGCTGGTCCAGATGCTGAATTTCCTTTTGTCGGTTTTGGTTTTAATATTGTGAATGGTAAAAAAGATGGTTATGATATTGGTTCCAATTGGGGTACTGGTGTTTGTGTAACGATTTCTAACTCAGCCAAATTGGTCCTGGAATTGGAATATGTTGGTGATGGTAAACTTACTGATTATGATGAGTATAATGCACCTATCCCAGCGTCAACTTCTGTTCGTGCAGTAGATCTTCCTTATTCTTCATTCAAACAAGAAGGTTGGGGCACCAAAATAGCTCAAGACTTGCTTCTTGCAAATGCAGTTGCAGTTAAATTGAAATTTGCTGGCACTGCAGGCAAAACCTTGACAAACAACGTTGTTGTTGGTGCTTTTGGTACCGCTGGTACTTGCCCAGCTACAATTTCAGCAAGCATCAAGGATTTAGGTAAGATTGCTTCTGTTAAGGCTCAACTTTCTGGTCGTACACTTTCTTTCTATGGTTTGAAATCAGCTGTTAACGCAGAAGTGATTAATCTCCAGGGTCAAGTTGTATTGAAAAGCGCATTAAACGGCGCTGCTTCGATGAACCTTGCTAACCTTGACGCAGGCGTTTACATGGTCCGCGTTTCTGGCAAGTCAGTGAACTTCGCTCAAAAAGTACTTTTGAAATAATTTTTAGAAGTCTAAAAAAAGCCCCGGCATTTGCTGGGGCTTTTTTGTTTAGAATAAAATAAGCATCAAAAGTGAGCTTGTTCACGTTATTTTAACAGAAGTAATGTTTTTAGAATACCTGATTATTTTAGATAAAAGTATATTAAGTAGGAATCTTTTAAACAGAGTGTAGTATGACTATAAAGCGATTATTATTTATTTCAGCATTGGCAGTCTCTTTATTTTCGGCTTGTGGTGATGATCCCGTGAGCCCAGAAAATAATGACCCCAATTTGCCGGTTTCATCTGCTGGCGTTTTACCACCATCTTCGTCTTCTGTTGCTAAGGCCACTATTATTGGCTTAGGTGCTAACCCTGCTCTAGTAGACTCTTGGTACCCGCAGTGGAAGCAAAAATACATAGCAACCCTTGAAGACGACCTTAATGCTGGATTAGTGACACCACTTGAAGCGGAGTGGTTTATAAACAACAATGCGATGGGTGCTGCTCGCGTAAAATGGAATGGTAATTCGAACGGTTGTAATGCATCAACGCAAAACTGCACTGTTTCTGAAGGGATTGGCTATGGCATGCTCATTACTCTATTTCAAGAGGATTGGGAGACATTTCATGGTTTATATTTATTTAATCATGGTGGGCTAACTAGAGATCAAGGCAGCCTTGGTTCTTATATGATGCCATGGAT
>DUVD01000307.1 GCA_012841225.1 Fibrobacter sp. | reverse complement strand
TCGCCTCTATAAACATCGTCCTTTTGCATCTTTCTTCGTCTAATGCTCTTGAATACACCAAAGGCTGGACTATTGTATCTCCTATTATTAATGCGCCTGCTTTTGCCGCGGGCTTGTTTTTTGTTTTGGCGGGTTTTTTATTTGGCTCTAAATTTAGCGACCCCGATAGGCGCGTCCCAGTAATGCCATTTATTTTTACGCGAATCGTCAAACTGTACCGTTTGCATTTTTTGATGACCTTTTTGATGTTTTTTGTATTGGTTTTTAAATTGAGTGGCGCGGCTGAGATTCCCACCTCATGGGAAGCGCTTTCTTCTTGTGTTTCGGCTGGGCTTGCTAATATGGCAAATCCGTTTAGAAGTTTGATTTTACACCTAACATTATTGTGGTCTTTTGTGCCCGATTTAGGGATGAAATTGAATGAACCCTCTTGGGCTTTAAGTGCGTTTTTTGTTTGCTATGCGATTACGCCTCTATTTTCTAGGTGGCTTTTTAAACAGTCTCAAAAAACACTTTGGATTCTATTTGGGATCGTTTTTATTCCAGGTATTATTTGGGGTGTTTTGTTTGGTTTATCTGGCGACTTGTGGTTTGCTGATTATGGCGCCAAGTATCGCTTTTTTCATATGTTTGCGCCTGTCCGTGTGTGTGAATACCTGTTTGGCATGGTGCTTTTTCGTTTGTACCAAAATGGCGCTTTTTCGGCACTTAAGGCAAAGTGGGCGAGCGGATTCTCACAGGTGATTTTGCTTGGGATTCTTTACCTTAGTTTACTTTTTTTAGGCACGAGTTTTGCGAGTTGGAATTACATTGGTCATCATAGCCTTCCCATTTTAATTTATGGGCTTTTAGTGATAACACTGACTTCAGAAAGAGGCCTATTAACGCGTTTTTTCTGCATTAAACCTATAAGGGCTATAGGAAGAGCGTCTTTTTACCCTTACTTAATACACTTGCCATTAATAAGCATTGCCTGGGGCTTTTGTAATTTGAATACACCTAAAAACACCATCTTGTTTTTGGTGTTTATTTATGCTGTCAGTACGTTTTATATGGAATGGAAAATGCATCTTAAAAGAAGAAAAAAAAATCACTTTTTCTAAGCGATATTTAATTTTTTAACGATGCTGTTTATTTGTGGTTTATCTTCTTCGACCGGGGCGTTTAGGCATAAAGGGGCTAGATGCCTCGCCACTTATTGCTTTTTTAGTTATTAATACTTCTTGACTGACAATCACAGAATCTCCAACCGATAAGCCTTCGATAACTTGAACGCGAACGCCGTCGTTAATGCCTGTTTTTATGCGCCTTGGCTCTGCCTTTTCATTGACAGAAACCCAAACTCGCTCACCGCCTTGACCGCCTCTTTTGCCGCGTCTTTTTGACCCTCTTTCTACATTGGCGTTTTTATCTTCAGTCGTTCTTTTTGGAGTAAATTGGAGCGCTTTTAATGGGATGAGCGTAGCGTTTGGAATTTCTTGAGTGATGATGGTACAGGTTGCTGTCATACCGGGTAATAGCTTTAGTTCGGGGTTTTCTGCTGAGATGACCACGGTATAAGTGACCACATTAGAAGAAACTGTTGGGTTTAAGCGGACCTCTTCTACTTTTCCATTAAAGTTGTTTTTAGGAAAGGCGTCCACCGTAAATTCCACTCGCTGTTCTTTTAAAATGGAGCCAATATCAGCCTCGTCGACGCTTGCCATGACTCTCATCTGCGATAAATCTTTAGCTAAAATAAATAAGGTTGGGGCGCTCATTGAGGCAGCAACAGTTTGGCCCACGTCGACCGTCCTTTCTAAAACGACGCCATCGATAGGGCTTCTAATTACGCAGTAGCTTAGGTTTAATTTGGCTTGCTTGACTTCGCTCTTGCTGCGTTCTACCAAGAGTTTTGCTAAATTGAAGTTATACTCCGCCGTTTCTAATTCGACTGCGCTGACGCTTTTGGTTTCGGCTAGTTGGCGCGTTCTTTTAAATAGGACTTCCTTATATTTATAGTCATTTTCTGCTGATTGAAGAGCGAGTTCAGCTTGGTATAAACTAGTTTGCCATTTGGATTTATTGAGTTCAGCCAAAAGTTGACCTTTTTTAACCTTATCATTAAAATCCACATAGATTTTGCTTAAATCACCAGACACTTGCGTGCCAATTTCGACGCGATCGACGGGTTGTAATGTGCCGGTTGCCGAAACACTTATTGAAATAGTGTCTTGAATAGCAGCGACGTTTATTAGCGTTCCGGCGAAGGAGTCTTCAGTTCTAAAGAAAAAAAATCGAATGCTGGTAGCTAAAACGACTAAAATAATTAGTACAAACAGACTTTTTACGACTTTTTTCATGTTTAAACCCTTTTAATCTCTTTATTAGGCAGTATTTCAGAATTTAGATGCTTAAAGCGGTACTAGCGTTGCATGAAATAAACGTAAATCGGTAATTTTATGTGGTGTATTATTCTATTTT
>DUVD01000306.1 GCA_012841225.1 Fibrobacter sp. | reverse complement strand
CTTTTGCCCGACAGTCGAATTTCGCCTACATTAACAAGAAGCGCAGCAGCCTTTAAAAAGACTTATAAAACGATTATTCAATCCGAAAAAGTCGATGGCGACATCCTCTTTACTTTGCTTCATAACACCGCTCTTAAATACACAGCGGGTAAATACTTAAGGCCTGGAATGGTTTTCTCCATAGTCCAAGCGGCTAAGTTCATGAAGTAAAAAAAAAATCACAAAAGCACCTGAGCATTCAGGTGTTTTTTTTTGCCCGAATTTGAAACGAAGTTTGAATTCAATTTTGTTGCAGTCTTAAGTATTTGGCTGCGTTTAAAATAAATTTATACGTGGTGGTACGGGTGATTGCGATGCACCATAGCGCAACGATAGAGTTGCTCTGCCAAAAGGACTCGCGCGTGATCGTGCGTAAAAGTGAGTGGAGAAAGAGACAACAACAAGTCGGCATTTTCTTTAATAGAAGGCGAAATTCCATAAGCCGAGCCAATTAAAAAGACGCAAGGCACAGATGCCTTTTGTTCAGTCCATTTGGCAAGTTGCAGCGTGTTCATCAACTTCCCTTCTTCGGCTAAGGCAACCCAAGTAAAAGCATTTTTTGGAAATCGTTTGATAAACTCTGCCGCTTCTTCGTCGAGGCCTCGTGCTTTATCAATTCGCTTTGATTCTTTAATTTCGACGATATCAAAAGAGACAAAAGGGCGAAGGCGTTTTTCAAATTTAGAGACTTCATCGGCGGCAAAAGAGGAACCCGCTTTACCAAATACGCAAAGCGTCCATTTCAACGCCCTACTCCCAAACGCTCCACTAAAAAGTCAGGAGATCCAACCTCACGCATTCTTCTTTGCGTTTCGGCAATATTGTACTCGACGCGGATAATCTCGACTGTTTTTTCAACGGAGTCAAACAAGCACCATGAGGCACGCGGGTCTCTATCTCGAGGTTGACCAACGCTCCCTACATTTACTAACAAGCGTTCGCTGCCTTCAATGCGGTATTTTTTTTCTTCGATGACTTTAGGGATAGCAAGGTCTTTCATGGCAACAATAATAGGAGTATGCGTGTGACCCACAAAACAAAAAGAATCTGAAAAGTGATCGAAAGCGTCTAGGGCATCTTCGAGGTCGGTCACATAAATCCAATCGGCTGGAGACATTGGTGATGCATGCACAAAGCAAGCGTCGTTTTCTTCGAACATGTAAGGAAGCGACTTAATATAAGTAGCAGACTCTTCCGAGATCACCTCTTGAGTCCATTCAATTACTTTTTTGGCGTAAGGGTTAAACCCAGCCGAAGACTCCCATCGAATGGCAACACTGTCGTGATTGCCCACCAAGCAGACATCCGAGTTATCTTTTGTTAGTGAAACACACTCATTAACATCAACACCGTAGCCAACTAAATCCCCTAAGCAAACACGACGTTCGACGCCAAATTTTTGCATAGAACTAAGCACAGCGATCAGCGCCGTTTCGTTAGCATGAATATCTGAAAAAACTCCATAAATCATAAATGTAATATAAAAAAAGCTTAGGCACTTATTGTGAAAAAGAGCGTAAAAATAAGGTAACACCTCTATTTATGATATCGAAACTCTCGTAAAAGCCTTCTTCAGGGCCATAATAAGGATCAGGAACAGAGGTTTTGTCGTCGTAGAGCATTCTCACTTGAGCTTTACCACCAACTCGATTTTGCATTTCAAGCAAATGCTTAAGATTATTTTGATCCATCGCTAAAATAAAATCAAAGGCATTAAAATCTTCTGGCACCACAATCCGAGCTTTTAAGTCATCAATGGGAAAGCCTCTTTCTGCCGCGACGCGGCGCATGGTTTTATGAGGAGGATGCCCAATATGCCAATCCCCAAGACCAGCTGAGTCTATTTTCCCAATGCTATCCAAATCTTGACATAATACGCGAGCAATGCCCTCCCCTGCTGGTGATCGACAAATGTTACCCAAACAAACAAACAGTATATTCTTCTTCAACACTAAAACTCCTTTTACAATTGCGGGACGCTTTTCTATATTCTTCCTTATAATGGATATAATGCAAAATAAGTTAAAAATCAGTGTTTCTTACACTTTGAAAGACAATAATGGTCGTATTATCGAAGAAGTGCCAGAAAACCACCCTTTCATTTATTTGCAGGGCTTCGATAACATCATTCAAGGCTTAGAAGACGCTATTAAAGGCAAGAATGTAGGCGATTCATTCTCAGTAACCGTCCCTTTTGAAAAAGGCTATGGCGCTTACAACAAAGAACTCGTTTTAGAGGTCCCCAAAAAAGAACTCACCGATATTGGAGAGCTTTGGCTTGGGCTTGAACTTGAAATGTTTCAAGAAGAGGATTCGCAAGAGTTTCATATCCCGGAATACCCAGAGCAAATATACAACCCCAAAGAATTTCCCCTCGAAAGAGAGGCCGGCGTTTATACTGTAAAAGAAATTAAAAAAGACAGTGTTGTTTTAGATGGCAATCACCCCTTTGCAGGGATGGATCTTCTTTTTGATATCCGCGTTATAGGCATTGAAGAGCCTAGCTTTTCAGAACTAGAAAATGGCGTCCCCGACGAAGACGATGAAGATTTTGATGAAGAAGAACAAGACGATAAAAACGATCACAGAAGACGGTGGTTCTAATGATTAATATGGACGAATTAAAAAAAATGGCTGGCATTAAAGCCGCCAACTTAATTCAAAATGGTATGGTTGTTGGTTTAGGCACTGGAAGCACTGCCGCCTACATGGTCGATCGCTTAGGCGAACGGGTACAAAAAGAAAATTTAGCGATCACAGCCGTAAGCACTAGCTGGAGCACTACACTACAATGCCGTCGACTTGGCATTCCATTAAAAGAAATAGACGAAGTGTCTAAACTCGATATGGTAATTGACGGTGCCGACGAAATCGATTCTCAAAAGAATTTAATCAAAGGTAGAGGTGCCGCGCATCTTCTCGAAAAAATCGTCGCTTCAATGACGAGCAATTATATAATCATTGCCGATAACAGCAAAAAAGTAACCGTTTTAGGCGAAAAAATGCCCGTGCCAATTGAAGTACTACCCAAAGCCATTGGTGTTGTTATAGCTCAAATAGAGGCCCTCGGAGGCAAGTGCACTACCCGTTTAGGTAGCCCTGGAAAAGATGGCCCCATTATTAGCGATTCGGGCAATTTAATTGTCGATGCTAAATTTAAAAACATCCCAAATCCTAAGGTTCTCGACTCTGCATTAAATTCGATTCCCGGGCTTTTAGGGCATGGTCTTTTTATTGGCATGGCGACCAAGGTTATTTTGGCCACACCAAAAGGCTTAGAAGAATTCTAATAAAAAAACGCACTAAACAGTGCGTTTTTTTATATTTAATTCGCCGAACTAACAAGCAGGAAATTAAAATGACTATTAAAATTGGTATTGTGGGTTATGGTAACTTGGGCAGAGGCGTAGAATACGCCATTAAAAATGCACCTGATATGGAACTCATGGCCGTCTTTACGCGCCGCGACCCTTGCTCCTTAAGAATTCAAACCGAAGGCGTACCTGTTGTAAAAACAGCTAACGCAGCAGAGTGGAAAGATGAAATCGATGTTTTAATTCTATGTGGCGGTAGCGCTACCGATTTACCCACAATGACACCTGAACTAGTCAAGCTTTTTAACGTGGTCGATAGCTTTGATACTCACGCAAAAATTCCAGCTCATTTTGCCAATGTCGATATTGCTGCCAAAGAAACTGGCCATATCGGATTAATCTCTGTCGGCTGGGACCCAGGTCTGTTTTCGTTAAATCGTCTTTATGGTAGCGCTATTCTCCCAAACGGTAAGGACTATACATTTTGGGGCAAGGGCGTTAGTCAAGGGCACTCCGACGCTCTGCGAAAAATTGAAGGGGTTAAAAATGCAAAGCAATACACCGTGCCCGTAGAAAGTGCTCTCGAAAAAGTTCGCTCTGGCTGTAATCCAGAACTTTCCACACGCGATAAACACACGCGTGAATGTTTTGTAGTTTTAAAAGAAGGCGCAAACGCCTCGGCCATTGAAAATGAAATTAAAACAATGCCAAACTACTTTGCCGATTACAATACAACCATCTACTTTATTAGCGAAGAAGAATTTGACAAGAATCACAATAGCATGGCTCACGGCGGCTTTGTGATTCGTTCCGGAAAAACGGGCGAAAACAATAAACACAACCATATTATTGAATACAGCTTAAAGCTAGGCTCTAACCCTGAATTCACCACAAGTGTATTAGTGGCTTATGCCCGTGCCGCCTACAAAATGGCAGCAGAGGGTATCAAAGGGTGTAAAACCGTTTTGGACGTTCCACCTGCCTACTTAAGCGAAAAAAGTGGCGAAGAACTCCGCGCCACTCTTCTCTAATATCGGTTAAAAATTGTTAGTTCAAACCAAATAAGTTCAGGTCTTCTTCGACTGTTTTTATAGTCTGAACACCAAATAAATCTTGGACTGTCTTTAGCAAATTAGGCGTTAACCATGCAGGTAAAGTAGGCCCGACATGTGTGTTTTTTACCCCTAAGTAGAGCAAGGCGAGGTGCACAATAATGGCCTTTTGCTCGTACCAAGCAATGTTGAATACAATCGGAAGCTTGTTGATGTCATCTAGGTTTAAAACTTCTTTTAGTTTTAGTGCAACCAAAGCCCAAGAATAGCTGTCGTTACACTGGCCCGCATCTAAAACTCTTGGAATGCCGTTGATTTCGCCTAAGTTTAATTTGTTATAACGATACTTAGCACAGCCCGAAGTTAAAATAACCGTATCTTTTGGAAGTTGTTTGGCGAATTCGGTGTAGTACTCTCGAGACTTTTGACGAGCATCGCAACCAGACATGACCACCATTTTTTTTATGGCTCCTGAGTTAACCGCCTCTAGTATTTTATCGGCAAGCGCGAGCACTTGATTATGAGCAAAACCAATAGTAATTTCGCCCGCCTCAATGGCAGTAGGTGGAGGGCAAGTTTTAGCAAGCTCGATGACTTCAGCAAAATCCTTGTGCCCATTTGGGAGTACCCTATTTATTTTTTTCCATTCGGGCATCCCTGTGGCGCCCGTGGTGAAAACTCTATGGTTATAGGTTGTCGATTTACGAGGAGGTACTAAGCAGTTGGTGGTAAACAAAACAGGACCGTTAAACGATTCAAATTCTTCCAGCTGACGATGCCAAGCGTTGCCATAATTACCAACTAAATGCCCATATTTTTTTAACTTAGGGTAAGCATTAGCGGGGAGCATTTCGGAGTGGGTATAAACGTCGATCCCCTTACCTTCTGTTTGAATTAGCAATTGCTCTAAGTCTTTTAAATCATGACCGCTAATGAGGATGCCAGGGTTTTTACCGACCCCAATATTTACCTTAGTTATTTCTGGATTTCCAAAAGTAGATGTATTTGCCTTGTCTAATAAAGCCATGGCCTTAACACCGTATTCACCAGTCCGCACTACCCAATCTAAAGCCTCTTGCAACTCTATTGGCTTTGAAATCATCACTAGGCTTTTTTGCATAAACGTGTATATTTCTTGTTCTTCGAAGCCCAAGTTAAACGCGTGCTCAACATAGGCAGCCATGCCCTTTAGGCCATATAAAACGTATAGTTTTAAGCCGAGAATGTCTTTGTTTTCATCATAAGAAAGAGGGCTTACTTGTTCTGCTTTCTCTTGAAATTCTAAATCCGTTTGGCCGTTCCAATTAATGGAGGAATGCTCTTCCAAAACATTGACCTTCGATTTTAATTCGTTGCGGTAGTCAATAGCAGTTTTTATGGCTTGTGTTAAGGATTTATTATCAAAATTGGCATTGGTGATCGTCATAAACAAACAACTGGTAATGTGCTTGCTTTCTGCGTTGGTACCAATGCCCTGCTCATGAGCTTTAACAGTAAGGTGTGCAAGCCCAACACATGCATAGATGAGTAAATCTTGGATATTAGCTGTTTCTTTGCTTTTACCGCAAACCCCTCTTAGGGTACATGCTTCATTTTTGGCTGTTTCTTGACATTGATTACAGAACATTTTGGTCTCCTTATTCTCTTTTGTAAGGTATAAAAAAAGACTCCCCTTAAGGAGAGTCTTCTTTGAATTATTTAGTAATCGTATTAAACTTCGTCAGAAACTCCTGGGACTTTCTTAACGACGTTACGACGACCATAGCGTACCTTTGTAGGAACAAATTCATTGACCGCTGTCTCTGCAGCTACTGGTGTAGCAATAGGGGTATTGACAACTGGTGCAGCCGGTGCTTCCGCTTGTACACGGGGGCTTAAAGGACGACGTCCTTCCGGTTGATTTTGACTTTGAAAAGGAGCTGGTGCAGAAGAAACAGGAGCGTTATCCTGAATTGGAGCCGTATCTACCCGCGGGGTACGATCCTGACGATCATTGCGATCTGGACGATCGTTACGATCTGGACGATCTGTGCGGTTATTATAACGACGGCCACTGCGGTCATTGTTGTTGGTACGAGCCGAAGGGCTATTGCCACGTTCGGGACGATTATTGTCCTTAGAAGGACGTTCTTTACTAGAGTTGTTACGATTGTCTTTATTAGCGCGTTCTCCACGAGAAGTCATTTCTTGAGCGCTGATTGAGCGACGGGAAGATGGCTTGAAGCTCATGTCTGGAGAAAACTTTTTTACAATCGGCGTACGAAGCATAGTCGTAAGCTTATTTACTTTAGAAAGAACAATAACGCCTAATGCCACTGCAGCAGCAGCGAGAACTAGCGTAATGATTTGGATTTCCATTAGTCACCTCATATATAGAGTTAGCCTCGGAAGCAAGCTGGAAAATAACCTGCGAACGGGATGGTTCTCAAAAGTTTAATTAAATGCCATCTTAATAACGCCTCTTTGGGCTTGACGGCAGAGTTCTGATACAGAACATGTTGTTTTTCGCATTTGCGAAAAATTTGAGACCACGCGCCAAATTTATATAAAAAAAATCCTTTTAAGGTACTTCTAAATCAAAAAAGCGTGAATTAGAACAAAAATAAAAAAATGTGCACTGCTTATATTGACAAATGCACAACGGGGCACTATATTAATAAGATCAAAGAGGTTTAAAATGGAAACAATCGATACTCAATCACCAAAAAACAAGCTGACGGCAAGGCAACAAGAGATTTTCGAATTTATTCGAGAGCGCACTCAGGTGTCGAAAATGCCACCTACTGTGCGAGAAATTGGCGATCGTTTTAATATTTCCTCTACTAACGGGGT
>DUVD01000305.1 GCA_012841225.1 Fibrobacter sp. | reverse complement strand
ATCTAAAAACCAACCATCGTAAAGTTTTTCTAAGTAGTTTGCGTTGGATAATCCAAGTGTTTTTCGTTCTTCAGTCATAAATTTCTCTTGTTTCGTACTTTTAAAGCTCTTCTACGGCGTTGGCGCGAAGGTTCGACACAATGTGCTCCTGCCTAACCGGCGTGTTTTTGCCCATATAATACTCGAGCATTTTACCTAAAGAGGCGTCTGGCGGCATCATTACCGATTCTAACCTCATGTCTTCGCCAATAAATTGGCCAAATTCAGAAGGGCTGATTTCACCAAGGCCTTTAAATCGTGTGATTTCTAAGCCGTCTTTGCCAAGTGAAGCTGTAGCTTTGTCGCGTTCGTCTTCATCGTAGCAATAAATCGTTTCTTTTTTATTACGCACTCTAAAAAGAGGGGTTTGCAAGATGTACAAATGTTTTTGTTCCACGAGCTCAGGAAAAAACTGCAAAAAGAAGGTCATCAATAACAAGCGAATATGCATCCCATCGACGTCGGCATCGGTGGCAATAATCACTTTGTCGTAGCGTAAGTTTTCTAGGCCATTTTCTATATCCAGGGCGTGTTGCAAAAGGTTAAATTCTTCGTTTTCGTAAACTACTTTTTTGGTTTGGCCAAAGCTATTGAGTGGCTTGCCCCTTAAGCTAAAAACCGCTTGCGTTTGCACCAAACGTGCTTTAGTGATAGAGCCCGAAGCGGAGTCACCTTCGGTAATAAAAACCATGGTTTCGCGGTGAAGTGGGTTTTTAACGTCTGTTAAATGCACCTTGCAATCGCGCAGTTTTTTATTGTGCATGTTTGCTTTTTTAGCGCGTTCATTGGCGAGTTTTTTAATGCCTGCAATTTCTTTGCGTTCGCGTTCATTTTGAGAAATGCGATCCAGAAGTTTTTTTGCCGTTTCTGGATTTTTATAGAGGTAGTTATCGAATTCTTTAGAAATGAAATCGACAATCCAGCTGCGAAGAGGCGGGCCATTTGGAGCAGTAGAGGTGCTTCCCAGTTTTGTTTTGGTTTGTGATTCAAAAACGGGCTCTTGAATGCGAACGGAAATAGCCCCAATAATGCAGTTCCTAACGTCGGATGGCTCTAGGTCTTTTTTAAAGTGATCTCTAGCGCCTTTGACAATGCCCTCTCGAAAAGCGGCTTGGTGTGTACCACCTTGAGTGGTATGCTGCCCGTTCACAAAACTGTAGTAATGCTCGCCGTACTGATTGCCGTGAGTAAAAACAGCTTCGATATCGGGGCCTTTAAACTGGACTACGTCGTAGCGAATGCTATCGTCTACTCTTTTTTGAAGCAAGTCTAAAAGACCATTAGCGCTGGTGTACGTTTTTTTGTTAACGACAAGCGAAAGGCCTGTGTTTAAATAGGCGTAATTCCAAATTTTCTCGTCCATGTAGGCGGGCAAATAACGGTAATTCTTAAAAATTTCAGGATCTGGCTTAAAGAATATCTCGGTGCCGTTCTTTTCGGTTGTTGCCGTTTCTTTATCTTCTTTAACTAGTATCCCTCGACAGAATTCTGCTTTTTTACAGCGACCCTCTCTATAACTTTGCACAATAAAAATTTCGGAAAGTGCATTAACTGCTTTTGTACCGACGCCGTTTAGCCCCACTGATTTCTGAAACGCCTCGGAATCGTACTTGCCACCAGTGTTGATTTTACTAACGCAATCGACCATTTTGCCTAGGGGAATGCCCCGCCCGTAGTCGCGCACGCGGACGGATTTCTCTTCGATATCGATATCAATTTTTTTGCCAGCCCCCATTACGTATTCGTCAATAGAGTTGTCTATGATTTCTTTAGCTAAAACGTAAATACCGTCGTCTGGGCTTTGCCCATCACCGAGTTTACCGATGTACATACCGGGGCGGAGTCTAATATGCT
>DUVD01000304.1 GCA_012841225.1 Fibrobacter sp. | reverse complement strand
TTGCCGAGGTAGCCACTGAGCCTGATTTTTTATGGGAGCGTCATCCCCCGATTCGCCATAGGGCCAATATTCCAACGTCTTGGGTAAAACTAACTTTAACGGAAGGGAAAAATCGTCAAGTGCGCCGTATGACTGCTTCTGTCGGGTTTCCTACGCTACGTTTAATTCGCATTCAAATCGGAAACATTTCACTCGATTCCTTACAGTCAGGCGAGTGGCGTGTAGTGACAGAAAAAGTGATCTGAATAACTTTTAAAAATTTTTAAAACAAAAAGGGCTTCTCCTTTAGAGAAGCTCTTAATTTTTAGAAAAACTCGTAATATTATTTGCCGAGCTTCTTAGCAGCTTTTTCTTTAAAGCCAGCCACAGCAATATCAACACCTCTTTTGTAGGCCTTGACTGAGCGATTATCTTTTAAGTTCAAATAATCACGATTGATCTTGGCGGCATCATCCGATTCAAATGTTTTCCAACCGTAATCGGTGTATAAAATCTTATTTCCATTTTTGTCTACAAGAACTACATTCACAGCAACGATTGGTGTGACATTACTTGTTACTTTTGTCATCATGCCAGTTTTATAGGCAAAATAAAATTCAGCCACAGCAATGGCATCAACGCCTAAGGTTTCACAAAGTTTTCCGATACCACGAAGAATAGGAGCTTCCACTCGTTCACCGTTAACCCATGTCATGCCTTGTGGATTTATTTTGTTATAAGGAAGTACACGCATTCCATTAGGAGCCACGCGACGAACGTCTTGTTTTTCTTTGAGTTTGACTGCACCCACATTGATGGATTCGCCTTCGATTATATTATCTACAAAGAACGCTTCTACTTCTGGGCTTTCAGTGACTGTTTCAAAAGGAACCACAGTCCAGCCATTCATCTCATTGAATGTTTTGAATAATTCATTGGCACCATGTGTTACGATAGTGACTTGTTCTTCAGTAAAATAATCAATATTATCTTTAATCGCATTTCCAATGGATTTAAGCAAGGTTTCTTTTTCACCTTTTTCCACTTTAATGTCTTTGATTTCTTCATTACCTGTAACACTTAAAATGGCAATTTTTTTTACAGAGCCAATTTCAGGTTGTTTCACATTAATACCAGCACAAGAGCATAGGAACACTGCCGTTCCTAAAAGCATTAATTTCATTTTCATTATCAACTCCTTTTTTCTCTCTTCTCATCATGAAAAAAGAGTGAGTAATATTATAGCATATTTTTGACAATTCTTATTAAAATAAAACAAAAAACTGTTCTTTTTACTACAACCCCTTTCTATGCTAAGGGGATACTAGTTGTTTTAAATTCTATTTTTGCTTATATTATCACCACTTTTCAAAACCATTAGCTATCAATGTTATCGAGTAAAATCCAAATGGATTAGCTTAAGAATACAAAGTCGCTTTAAACCAAAAATGAATCTAAATGGATAATTTTCTACCGACTGATGAAAAACTGATTTTTCATCCAAAAAATGACCGAGAAAAAACAATTCTTGTTGGTGTCGCCACTCCCACAATAAAACCTGGACAAGCAGAGGAACACCTCAATGAATTGCAACACTTAGCAGAGACAGCTAATGCAGAAGTGGTACAGGTTTTTTTACAAAGAATTCAAAAATTTAATCCAGCGACACTCGTTGGTGAGGGAAAGGTGATCGAAATTAAAGACGCCTTAGCTTCTCACGATGCCAAAATGGTCGTTTTTGATGAAGAGCTATCTGGGTCACAAATTCGCAACTTAGAAAAGCGCCTGCCAGGCACAAAAGTACTTGACCGTACAGGCTTAATTCTCGATATTTTCGCAAAGCGCGCCAAAACAGCAGAAAGCCGCTTGATGGTGGAAATAGCCCAATTAGAGTATTTTATGCCACGCTTAACCGGTGCTTGGACAAATTTATGCAGGCAACATAATGGCGGCATAGGCACTAAAGGGCCTGGTGAAACGCAACTAGAAACGGATAGACGTCTTATACGAAAACGCATTCTAGACCTTAAAAAGAAACTCCAAAAAATTGAAGAAGCCAGAGAACGCCAAGCAAAAAGCCGAAACGATGTTTTTCATGTGGGCATTGTAGGTTATACTAATGCAGGCAAAAGCACTTTAATTAATCGCCTAACCAAAGCGGGCGTTTATGTAGAAAACAAATTATTCGCCACCTTGGATAGCACAACACGGCAGTTCTACGTTGGTGAAGGCAATAGCATTATTTTAAGCGACACTGTAGGTTTTATTAGAAAGCTCCCCCACAATTTGGTGGATACTTTTAAAAGCACTTTAGGCGTTGCTGCGCATGCCAATTGCATTCTCGAAGTCATCGATGGTTCGGCCACAGACTACCAAGAACACATGGAAGTCACACAGCGCGTCTTAGATCAAATCATAGATCTAAAAACACCTAGAATTCGTTTATTTAACAAAACCGAAGCCCAGAGCGAAGAAGCCAGAACTGCACTATTAGAATCTTTTCCAGATGTTTTACACGTGAGTGCCAAAGAAAATATAGGAATGGATAAGCTTAAGCAATTGCTCATTCAAAAAATGAACGATTGGCAAGAAGAACGCCTTGCTCAAAAAGAAGTAGAAAAAAATGCCCCCGATGGCTGGGTCAGCGAAGGGTCAACGGATGAATCCTGAGTTTAAAAAAGTAGACCGAGTCACTTTACTGGTTACTACTTTTTTGGGTTCTGGCATGCTCCCCATTATGCCTGGCACTTATGGTAGCTTGCTTGCCGCTGCAGTCGCTTACCCGCTCGCCCTGGTACTACCTTTTAATTTATTTTCTTTGCTTTCTTTGCTCGTGTTTTTTGCAGCGATTCCTTTTGTGAACAAAGCAATGGCCCAATCTAAAACCAAAGACCCTGGGTGGATAGTGATTGACGAAGTCTCAGGACAATGGCTTGCTTTTGCTTTTTTACCCCTAGACATACTTATAAAACACCCTTGGCTTTTGTTCATTGGATTTGCTTTATTTCGCTTTTTTGATATTTTAAAACCACTAGGCATTCGACGCTTAGAAAAACTTCCCGGTGCTTGGGGCGTGATGACCGATGATTTACTGGGTGGTTTTTACGCCGCTATAGTGCTCAGTATTGGCACCTACACGACTTTAATGTAAAAACATTATGCCTTAAAACTTAATGGGGTAAAGCCAAAATACTTTTGTTTCTGGGTACACTTGTATTGTTGGCGCTGGGAACTTTAAGTGATTTAACGATTTGATTAAAGTCCTTGCCCAACGCGCTTTAGGCTTAAAGCTTTCTAAATCATAATCAAATGCCATATAAACCTCGTGCTTCCCTTTACCAACACCATTAACAAAAACACCTTCATCAATGCTTAAGCCAACCGCTAGGGCTAGCCAAGAAGGCCAGTACTCTCTAGCTTGTTTGGGTAGCATTCGATGAACCTTAAAGGAGCACCAAAAGGTTTGATTCACATAATCATCTGTAAAAACACCTGTATTACTTTGACGATAATAAACCTTTGTATTGATCCAATAGCTCCACTTCACATCAAAGTAATTAAAGGCTGGCACATAACGCTTTGCCATAGGATAAAACCCACCCAAAGCACCAGCTAGAACATCAAAAACGCTAAATCCCCAATCAGGGGAGAAACCATCCTTTAT
>DUVD01000303.1 GCA_012841225.1 Fibrobacter sp. | reverse complement strand
TTTCATAACCGACCATGTCGAGGTACCCATGGCCTGACATTGTAAACAAGATTGTTTTTTCTTTGCCTTCTTCACGCGCTTTAATGGCCTCGCGAATTACAGCAGCTACCGTATGTGAAGATTCTGGTGCAATAATCCAACCCTCGGTACGAGCCCAACGGACAGCAGCGAGAAAGCATTCATTTTGCGAAACAGCCGTGGGGTTAAATAATCCTTCGTTTACTGCTTGGCTAATAATAGGCGACATGCCGTGATAGCGAAGTCCGCCAGCATGAATACTACTTGGGATATAATCGTGGCCAAGAGTGTGCATAGGTAGTAATGGGGTAAAACCAGAAAGGTCCCCGTAATCGTACGCAAAAACGCCTCGGGTTAATGAAGGGCAGCTAGTGGGTTCGACGGGGATAATTTGAATATCCTGACCGTTAATTTTATCATAAGCAAAAGGGAACGCCATGCCAGCAAAGTTAGACCCCCCGCCAGCGCAAGACAAAACAATGTCAGGCTTTTTTATGCCGATCATTTCGAGTTGCTTTTTTGCTTCAAGACCAATCACCGTTTGATGGAGCATCACGTGATTTAGCACAGAACCTAAAGCGTATTTAGTGCTACCAGTTTTGTCGCCAATGGCTAATTCGACGGCTTCAGAAATGGCAATTCCTAAAGAGCCCGGGCATTCGGGGTAATCGTGAAGAACCTTGCGGCCTACTTCTGTGATTTCGCTTGGACTAGCGATACAGGTTGCGCCCCAAGTGCGCATTAAAGCCTTGCGGAAGGGCTTTTGTTCAAAGCTCACTTTTACCATAAAGACTTTGCAGTCGATGTTCATGAGTTTACAAGCAAAAGCAAGCGCGCCACCCCATTGCCCAGCACCTGTTTCGGTGGTGATCGTTTTGGTGCCAGCTTGTTTATTGTACCATGCCTGAGGAATAGCGGTGTTGCCTTTGTGGCTACCGGCTGGGCTTGCACTTTCGTCTTTGTAATAAATTTTAGCAGGGGTCTTTAAGTACTCTTCTAGCCAATAAGCGCGACGAAGCGGCGTAGGACGCCACCTCATTAAATGTTGCCGCACTTCTTCTGGAATGGCTATCCAAGGTTTAGTGCTCACTTCCTGTTCGATAATGCTCGGAGGAAATATGGCCGTCATTTGCTCTGCAGAAATAGGATTTCCATCTGGGCCAAGAGGCGGGAGCATTGGTGTTGGTAAATCAGCAGCGAGGTTATACCACTCACGCGGCATGTCATTAGGATTCAGATTAACTATAACGTCTTTGTACATAAGCACCTAAAATGAATGTTAATTATAAATAAATGAAAGATACGCTTTCAAAATAACGTCTCCCCAAAGATAAACTATTGGAGCGGCGATAGAGAGAAACGGACCAAAGGGAATCTCGCCAAACGAGTCATTTTGCTCTGACGAGGGCTTCTTTTTGCGAAAGTAGTTAATGGGTAACATGACGAGCAGGCCTAAAAAAGCGGCAAAGACCAAAACAGACAAGGCGTTAAACCAGCCCATTAAAGCACCATAACCGGCAAGCAATTTAACGTCGCCAAAGCCCATGGCCTCTTTTTTTAGTGCTTTAGTCATTAAAAAGCCTAACCCATAAAGGCCAAAACCCGCTATCAAAACACCTAAAAAGCTATCGAGAGGAGTTATTCCACCTGGGAATAGAGAAAGCAAGAGGCCAACAACCACACCGCCAATAGAAATGGAATCAGGAATTAGGTGGTGCTTAAAATCGACGGCACAAACAGGCACTATGGCGAGTAGCAACCAAAACAAGGCAAGCGTTTCTACCCATTGACTGAGTGGTGCTGTCCAAGAAAAAGGCAAATGAACTAAAATAACGCTTAAAGCGCCTAAAACGCCACATAAAAACTCGACTAAAGGGTATTGAATACTTATAGAGTTGCCACAACAAGCACTCTTGCCACGCAAAAAAAGCCACCCCACAATAGGCAAATTATAAAAAATAGGAATGTGCTTTTTACAAGAGGG
>DUVD01000302.1 GCA_012841225.1 Fibrobacter sp. | reverse complement strand
GACAATAAAGACTGGATGGTCGATACCGATGAATTCCTCGAATGGATGAAGAAAACCGATGCTGAAGCAATGTTTACCGTCAACTTTGGTAGCGGCACTGCTGAAGAAGCGGCTGCTTGGGTAAAACACACCAATATCACCAAAAAAGGCAATGTTAAGTATTGGGAAATTGGTAATGAGATCTACGGAGACTGGCATCCATATTATGAAAAGTACGGTAAAGACGGTGGTGACATCTATGGAAAGCGTGCTCGCGAATTCATTGTCGCTATGAAAAAAGTTGACCCTACAATTAAGGTAGCTGTTCTCGCTGTTCTCGAAGGTGAATGGAACGAAAAAGTACTTAAGCACACAGCTGATGTTGCTGACGGTATTATTGTTCATCATTACCCTCAACATTTTGGCGAAGAAAACGATTTTGCTCTTCTTTCTTCACCGCAAACAATCGACAAAATCTATGAGCGCTTGCACAAGCTTGTAAACAAACACAGCAAAAACAAGCAGAAGCCTTTGGAAATCTGGTTAACTGAATGGAACTCCGTTGACTTTAACCCAGGTTTACAAACTCTTTCTATTGTAAATGGCATTTTTGTAGCCGACTACATCTGCATGCTTGCTCAAGTAGGCGCCGATAATGCTCAATATTGGGATATTCATAACGATATCACCCCTGAAGGTGGTGACTATGGTTACTTAACCCGTTCTTATGAAGAAGCTTGTAATAACTGCCCACGACCCACTTACTGGGCATTTAAGCTTGTTTCTGACGGTCTTCGTGGTAAGCTCGTAAAAACATCTGTCGAAGGTGATAAAGACGCGATGATCACCACCTATTTGACTCAAAATGGCAAAAAGAAATCTCTTATCATTATCAATAAGAGCCCTTATAGCGATTATGACTTCAAATTAGACATCCCTGAATTTAAGGGTAAAGCCAAAATGCAGGTCCTCGACAGCTCAACAGAGAAGTTGAAACCCGGTTTTGAGAATGACCCAGAAAAGAAAGCCAAAGTAGTTGACCTTACTAAGGGAATTAAAACTCCTAAGCGTTCAGTCACTCTTATCACTTTAGATTAAAATACCCCTCTTAAAAACAGAGCTCGCTTTTCGAAAGCGGGCTCTTTTTTTATTTTAATTACTGGACTTAACCATAAAGAATTACAAAGGGCGCCAAAATGAAAAAAACAGTACACCTCGTACAACAAAAAGAAAATGTTTTTTATAAAATAATGGAATCCCCAATAGGGACGCTCTTAATAGAAACTTCAAAAGAGGCTCTATTATCTATTTCTTTTGCTGATAAAGGTCTTATGGTGGCAATAGAGCCAGCTCCCCATCCTATTTTAGATGAAGTCATAGTCCAATTAAAAGAGTACTTTGCAGGGCAAAGGAGTCGCTTTGACATACCTTTAAAATGCAAGGGTTCTGATTTCGAAAAGAAGGTTTGGCAGGCTACGTGCGAAATACCTTATGGTAAAACAAGATCCTATGGAGAGCTTGCAGAAAGCATAAACAACAAAAAGGCATACCGGGCTGTTGGCGGGGCTTTAAATAAAAACCCTATCCCTTTCATTATCCCCTGCCACCGAATTCTGAAGTCGGATGGTTCATTAGGTGGCTATGCATTTGGGGAATCGTTAAAACGCCGCTTACTTGAACTGGAAGGATGCTGTATTAGTCTAGTTAAGTAACACTATTAATAGAATGCTATAACTCATTGAAAAACAATAGACTTATACGGTTACACAATAGACTGTATAAAGAAAAAAGCAAATTAAGTCATTGGTGACGTTTTGCTGAATACCAATTTTTCATAATTTTTTGTGGCTAGATTAAGCCGGTATTCGTTGGGAAACAAACAAACTAAGCGTTCTTCTTTATCGAGCATGCAGTCCAT
>DUVD01000301.1 GCA_012841225.1 Fibrobacter sp. | reverse complement strand
TCTTTTAAAAAACATACAGTTTCATTTGGCCTCAGGAGAAATATTAACCATAATTGGTCAATCTGGGCAAGGGAAAAGCTCACTGCTTCGCGTTCTAAGCGGTAGTTTAAAAGCTTCTGAAGACACCAAAATAAATATTAACGGAGTCGATTACAGAAAAAAAGAAATCAGAGAACTCTTGACTATTTTACCTCAAGACCCTTTGACTAGAAAAGGCTGGACGGTAAAAGAAACGCTTTTACATAATGCAAGAATTTCACTGCCTAAAGATTACTCCTTAACTGAAATAGAAGAACGCCTTTATCGCTTTACCGATTTATTTCATTTGTCAGGAAAAGAAAACAATAGCGTTTCCACTCTAAGCGGTGGAGAAAAACGTCGTATGGCTCTTTCTAGTGAACTCATGGGAGCTCCAGGGTTAATTTTATTGGACGAACCTTTAGCTGGTTTAGATCCTGTTAATACAAAGATTCTATGTGCACACTTAAAGCAACTTGCTTTTTTAGGCCACACGATTATCATTACTACACATAGCTACGAAGCCCTCGATATCGCAAACAAAGTACTTGTTTTGCATCAGGGCGAGCAAAGTTTTTTTGGAACGCCCAAAGAAGCCTATCTTTATTTTAATTCCGAAAGCCCAAGTAAAATACTTTCTTCATTAAATGATCAAACAGCGTCTCAATGGAAAACATCGAATTTATCTAGTTTACGCGCTCCGGAAGATTCTAATGCAAAAAAATATTTCCCTACAATGGCAAGGCATTTCTTTTTTCTTTACTGGATTCCTCTTATCCTAAAAGAATGGCTCCGCGATAAAGGCAAGCTAGCAGCACTTTTTTTACAACCTTTGATAATTGGATTTCTTTTATCACAAATATTCTCAAATCAATCCTCGTTGTGGATTGTAGCCTTTGCTCTTATTTTATGCGCTAATTGGTTTGCCCTCTCTATTTCGATTAGGGAAATAGTATCCGAAAAAGAGTTATTGATTCAAGAATTTCGTAAAGGCATGCCCGTTTTTTCTTTGCTTAGTGCCAAAGGAACCGTTTCTCTTCTATTAGCTTTTATTCAGATTGCGCTTTGTTACCTTTGTTTTGTCCCTTTTTTAGGAATCTCACCACCTTTATTGCCTTTATTGATTATTGGTTTAACCACTTTGATACCCGCTATTGCTACTGGACTTTGCATGAGCACTATTTCTAAAAATCCGGGTCAAGCCAATGCCTTTTTACCGCTATTTATTATACCACAAGTTGCTTTGACTGGTGCTCTTGTGCCTCTAGATCAAATGCAAAGTGCAGGAAGAGCCATTTCTACGATTATTTGGTCTCGTTACAACCAAAATGCGCTTCAAAACCTCCTAACGCTAAAGCCTAGCAACCTTTTTAATGTTATAGTTCCTCTTATTATCGCGATTGTAATTTATATTAGTACTTTATTAATTCTTTATAAACTGAAAAAATCAAAATGAACCACGGTCCAATTAACAACCATAAAAAATTACCTTGTCCGTTTAATGACAACTATGATTTACTCGAAGTTTTGGGTAAGGGTGGCATGGGCTACGTCTATAAGGCACTCGACAAAAAATTAAATCGAGAAGTGGCGCTTAAAATACTCGATACCTCTTCCGATGCCGAATCTGTGAAGCGTTTTTATTTTGAAGCGCAGGCGATGAAGGAACTAGACCACCAAAATATTGTTCATGTTTTTGATTTTGGAAAGCAAGCGAACCAGCTTTTTATTGCGATGACCTATGTAAAAGGGACGTCTCTCGCAAGCGTTTTGCACAATAGAAAAGAACTCGATTTCGAAGCTATTGATTTAATTGGCAAGCAAGTCGCACGTGGCCTTTTATATGCACATAACAAAGGAATCATCCACCGCGATATAAAGCCATCCAACATTATGATTACGCAAGGCAATCGCGTTTATATAATGGATTTCGGCATCTCTTATATTCAAGAAATGGAAAAAGAACGCCTGACTATGACCGGCATGACTATGGGAACGCCAGAATACATGTCCCCTGAACAGTGTCACGGCGACGAAACCACTATCCAATCTGACATTTACAGTCTGGGCGTTATTTTCTTTGAAATGTCCTGTGGTAGGCTTCCATTTATGGGTAACAAACCCATTGAGATCGCCATTAAGCACGTACAAGAGCAGCCCCCATCACCCGAAACGTTGCGCACCAATATGCCTTACGGGCTCTCTGACTTAATCTTAAAGTGTCTTAAAAAAAACATCAATGAGCGTTTCCGTGACATGCAAGAACTTTTGGATAGTCTCGACCACGTTTTTCCTAAAAACGGCCAAACTGGTAATCAAAATGCGCTACAAAATAAAAAAAGAAAGCCTTTAGCCCCCATAGAAAACAAATCTCTGTTATCGACGTCTACTGCGTTTAAGATTTCCAGAGAACTTAATAGAAAAAAATTAACTATTCTAGCTTTTGTTATGTTCCCGCTGTTGGTGTCTCTTTTAGTGATGTTGATGCTAACGTATAAGCCCGCGAGTGTACTTCAACAAATTAGCAGCGTTCACTTACGAGGCACTTTCGAAGAAAAGAATCTAGAAGGAAACGCTCCCGAAGGGTACCCTGCAGAAAATATTTTTGATCAGGATTTTAAAACAGCTTGGCTTTTTCCTCCTCCACTAAACCTTAAAAACCCAATCCTAGTTATTGAATTTCCAGAACCCACTTTAATAACTCATTTTGGAGTAGCCATTGGTTATCAAAAGTCGGTAGACGATGAGTTCGGCGACCGATTCAGGGTTTTTAACAAGCCTAAATCACTTGTTTTAAAAACAAAAGAAGGGGTGAGGCAAAAAATTGTTTTTGAAAACATTAAGGGAATGCAATACCCCACCATCCATGCGATTGAAACCATTGAAATACAGGTGTTTCTAGAAGAATCTTACGAATTAGAGCCGTCAAAAAATTTTGCTATTTCTGAAATGCGTTTGTTAGGACTTAAGTTAAAACAATGAGTCACTCTAACAATAAAAGAAAAGGCCGTTTTGCCGAGATTCACGCCGCCGCCTACTTAAGGCGACTGGATTACACTCTACTTTCTAGAAACTACTCCTACCGCGGCGGCGAATTGGATATTATTGCTAAAAGCACTTCGGGTGAAATTGTTTTTACTGAAGTCAAATCCGTTTGGGACAACAAGGCAGGTAGCCCATCGCATCGTGTTTCTCGTTCTAAACAGATTAAAGTTTGGAAAACTGCCTGCCACTTTCTTCATTTTAATGGTGGCGAAAATCAACGTTGCCGATTTGATGTTATCGCCATCGACTTAACCAAAGCCCACTTTGAATTAACTCATTTTAAAAATGCTTTCGAAGGGCTGCAAACTATACATGAGTGTTAATATGCGTTTTGAAGTACACCCACAAAATCCACAAACTAGAACTGTAAAACTAGCCGCCGCTTTATTAGAAGACGATGGCCTGCTTCTTTATCCTACAGAATCAGGCTACGCCATTGGTTGTAACGCCGAATCGAGCAAGGCTATTCATAAGCTTTACGCTCTAAAAAAACCTTTAAAAAAATTCTTAATGGCTCTTATCCTTCCAAACATTCGCTCTGCTACGGATTACGCTCACGTAGGTAATTTTGCATTTGGCATTATGAAACCTAGAATACCTGGTCCTTATACTTTTATTTTACCCGCAGCACCCCACATTGCGCGTAAACTAGATGTTAAGAGGACTGAAATAGGGCTCCGATTTCCAACGCACCCCTTTTTCAAAGAACTTTTTCAACATTTTGAGAAGCCAATTTTGAGTACTGCAGCTAAGATTTCAGAAGAAGAACTCATCGACCCTGATGCCCTTTGGAATCTGTTTCAGCATAGCGTTGACATGATGATCGATTGTGGAGAAATTGGAAGCCACCCAACTAATGTTATTAGTCTTATTGGTAACCAAGTCGAAGTGATTCGCGGTGAGCTTTAAATTTTTAATTAAAAACTAAAACAACATCCATATTCCAACCCAATAAATGAGAATGGCAAAAGACGTTTCTCTTGAGTTTGTTTTTAAAAATCTAAAAGATAGAATGCCAACGGCAAGTAGCGTCATGGAAAGAAAAGAAATTTCTAGACCGCGATAAAAAAGAGACAAAGAACCGAAAAAGAGAATCCAAAGCCAAAGGCCTTGTGCTAAAGACATAAAAAACACCTTTCTTTTAGACAGGGTTAATGTAGAGACGCACAAGCAAAAAGCCCACATTTCTAAAGGGTAAAACTCCATTGTGGCATCATTAGAATCACCAGCTAAAAACACAAAAAGCATAAAACTGACGAGGATTAAAGAAAGCAACACTCCTTGTCGAGCTAAAGGACGACGAGTTGTCCATAAAAAGGGGGCTGGCAAAAGGGCTAATAGGCACGCTAAAGAGTTCATTAATGGAGTCATTCTTTATCCTCCGCAAGTTGATGCATGTATCGAATTAATGCCCTAGCTTCAGGTTCTGATAGACGCCCTTCAAAAGGGTTCATATATGCTCGCCCTTCTAGAACTACACGTGTTAAAGAATCTTCTCCTTGAAGCACTAGTCTTTCTAGAGTCAAGTCTTGAGGTTCTGGATAAAACTCATAAATAAACTTTCGATTACCAAGACCGTCGGAGCCATGGCAAGAGACGCATCGGCTATTCCACAAGTAAGAGGTTGGACGTTCTTTCTTAGAGATGAACTCCGCGGACACCGGTGATGACTGAAAACTCAAGTCAGTATTACCGCCGGCGTAAAATGCACCCGCAGCAAAACCGACGAAAATAACAACCAAGCCAGAAAAGAAGAAAAAGTACTTTTTGGGCACTAGTGGATAAATGCCTAAAACAAAAAATGATAAACCCGCAATAAGCGCTGCAATAGGGAAAAAAGCCGGCACCCACTGTACCCAAGGAACGCCAGGATCGTATTGATGGTTTAAAAATAAATAGAAACTAGCCAACATAAAAGAAAAAACTACGATAAGAATAACTTGTCGCTGAGGTGTATTTTTTCTCGATTCTTGTGGTGCGACTAAAAACAGTTCTGGAAAAATCTTTTGAAATAAAAGATACAAACCAAAGAAAATAAACAAAAAAAGCCCGGCTCCAAGGGCAAACCAACCCCAATCACTCCATAGCCACTTGATATCAGAATGCATAATTAAAGCGAATCGTTCCCACCACATGGCCACCAGCACAGAAACACCCACAATAAGGCGCACTATTTTTTTTTCTCTTAAGCGTGTTATCCAAAATGACTGAACAACCAAGAAACCAAAAAATATAACCTCTGGATGCCAAACGCCTTTTTGTAAAAACTCCCAAATCCAAAAAGCAAGTAAAAGCCAAGAACCGGCAAGTAACATCTCTTCTAGTTTTTTTCCACGCCCTTGAGTGCTTTCGAGTAAAAGCATTACCAATGCCAATCCAGAAAAAATAGCGCCTGCAATAAAATAAATTGGCAAAAACCCACCTCGCCAAAGGGGGACTGTACTCACAGCAAAATCAAGGCTAACAATGGTGTGCACCCAGAGCACTAAAGGAAATAAAACCCAAGCCATAGCCCGTCTAGTTTTAGAAAGCGAAGGGTGTTTTAAAGAAACGATGTGAACTATAAGATAGGCAATTGATAAAAAAGCATACACGCCAATGGCTAAAAAATCCCACACTAAAGGCGAAGCAAAATTTACATACATATCCCTTTGATTAAAAAAGGGAACTAAAAAATAAAAACGTGAGATGACTCCCAAGTGAATTAAAGGAAATAATCCAGCGACAAAAATAGAGGAGACCGTCGAAAGTTCGGCAATAAAAGAAATACGTTTTTGAAACCGAGCCCCTAAAAGCAAAAGAATAGCCGATAAAAAAGTCCCCGCGTGAGCGAGCCCTATCCAAAAGACAAAGTTGACAATGGGGGTACCCCAAAAAACCGTTTGATCTAGAGCCCAAGAAGCAGGGCCAATGCTGAAGGCATGGTATAAAGTCCAACAACCAGGAAATAAAAGCAAAATGCCTATGGCAAAAAGAATTTTCACCATTAGCGTTTACCTCTAAAATAAACAACGGCCGGATCGAAAAGGGCAAGCGAAGAAAAGGCATAAACACCTCTTACTTGCGCTTCGCGATACAATATAGATTCTTTATCCAACCAATTTCCAAAAATAATCGCCCCTTTAGGGCAAGCCTCTGCACAAGCAGTTTTAACACCTTCCCCTCGCCAAGGGATTCCCGCTGTTTTTGCCTCCCATCTTGCTGCCTGTAATCGATGCAAACAAAGGCTACATTTTTCCATTACGCCTCTTTCGCGAATAGGCACATCTTTATTAGAAATATATTGTAAGCCCTCTTCTAGGGCATCGGTGTAATTGAACTTTCGAACTTTTGTAGGGCAATTCGCACCACAAAAACGAGTGCCAACGCAACGCGCATAAATCATAGCGCTAAGACCTTCTGGAGAGTGGACTGCGGCTACCGTAGGGCAGACTTTTTCACAAGGGGCGTCTCCACAATGAGAGCAAAATACGGGGACATTGCCTCTCATTTCTATCCAATGCATATAATTGTTTTTTGAGGCTTGGTAATCATTCACCAAGGGAATATTGTTTTCTAAGTTACAAGCAAGAATGCACTCGCCACAACCATCACATAAATCTAAATCAATCGCCATGCCAAAGCGATTGGATTCATTGGGGTAAGCGCCTAATCGACTAGGTACGGGTACAAGCTCTAAACGCCCTAATGGCTTTTGGTTTTTCATCGCCATTTGAATTTCTTTTTTTATTTCACGAACTGAAGTTTGGCGGACGGCCTTTGCGTTCCTTTCGCCCTGTTTGCGACACCCAAAAAGGAATAGCCCGCCAATCAAAGCGCCCATAGATTTTATAAAAGTCCGTTTTGAAATTAACATACACTACCTATGACAAGACGCACAATCCGTTGCCGCTGGAGGAAAACCTTTTTCACCACGATGGCAAGCCAAGCATTCATTCATTGAAACCGAAGGAGGAACTCCCCTATCCCAATCCGATTCATTAGAATGACAAACCTCGCAGGATACATTTGCTTTAGCGTGTACACCATGATGAAATACCACGTGCGCCGGCAAACGACTTTTTACAGACCAAGGGTAATCTGGAGCTTTTTTTAAAGAACTATCCAAAGCGACAATGCCTTCCGATTCCGTTAAAGGCAAACGATGGCAGTCCATGCAATCCTGTTTAGAAGGCATATAGGCGCGCTGTCCAACCATGGAACCGGCGTGACACATTTCACAAGACAAGCCTAAGGAATCACCGTGAAGAGCATGTAAAAAAGAAACGCCGGCCTTTTTTGTGCGCGACGGTGGTTCAGGGGCCATTAAATAATCAGCAAAAATGAGCGCCGAAATAAAAAGCATAATCAATAGCAAAACACCTTTTTTCATCGAGGCCTTTCTGGATCTTTAGGGTTTTCTAAAAGATAAAACAACCAAGCTGAAATAACCTGAGCATCTTTTTTAGAAAGAGGGTCTAGTGTCATTGGTGGGTACTTATCGGGTTGTTTAGGCGTGGGGTGCACTAAGTAGCGAACGAGATCTTCTTTTTGGGTAACATATTTTTTTATGTTTTCGCTCATGGCTGGACCCGCAAAATCCCTATTCCAACGGTGGCATGCATAACAATCTCTATTGTAGATCTCTTTTCCCTCTTTTTTAATATTCTCCGTAACACAAGGCAAAACAATCGCGTCCACTGCAAAAAGAGAGCAGATTAAAATAAGGAAAAATAATAGTAATCGTTTTATCATCTTTATTAAATATAGTCTTATTATTCTATCAGGTAATGATTTTTCTATATTTCAAAAGGGTCATTCTAGCACTGCTTTAACCGTTTTATTTCATTTTCACGAACTTTTTTGGTTTTTATGCATACAAAATCTACAGACTTTCTTCGATATCAAGAACTAAACAAGCAATTAAAAGAAGCGAGTAAGCTCTACTATCAAAATGCATTTTCTCCCATGAGTGATGAGGATTTTGATATTGGGTTAAAAGAACTTGAAGCACTAGAGTTTAAGCATCCTGAGTGGAAAACCGACGAATCGCCATCCAACCGCGTCGGGAGCGATCTAACCAACGATTTTCCCAAAGTGACGCACCAAGAACCCATGTTAAGCATTGGAAACGCCTTTAATGCAGAAGAAATGGGCGATTTTATAAATAATGCTTCTGAAAATAGTGATTCTCCGATCCAATGGGTGTGTGAAAGAAAAATTGACGGCGTAAGCCTTTCTGTTGTTTATGAGAACGGCAAGTTTAAAC
>DUVD01000300.1 GCA_012841225.1 Fibrobacter sp. | reverse complement strand
GCTCGATTTATGTCAAAAGATTTGCTTTCAATGGCTCGACGAATCCGTTCGGCGGTGTCCTTTAGGCCCTCTGGCGTGGTGTCGATTAAGGCGGCCACAAACTCTTCACCACCATAACGGGCGACTATATCTATTTCGGAGCGGATTTCGTCTCGTATGGCGCTTGCAATGCCTTTAATGACTTCGTCTCCAGCGGGATGCCCATGATTGTCGTTAACACTTTTAAAATGATCTATGTCCATCATCATAAGGCCGATGTTAATTTTTTGTCGCTCTGCGCGGAGCTTTTCGGTGCGCAATTGCTCGTGCAAGGTGCGATGATTTATAAGACCAGTGAGGCCATCTTTTGTGGCTAAGTCCTTTCCTTTTTCAAAAGCCCGGGCTCGGTCGTAAGCAAAGCCCGCGACACCAGCAACGGCCTTTAAAAGTTCTTTTTCGTGCTGAGAATAGCGATCTGGAATACGACTTTCTAGGCTAATTGCTAAATCGGCGGTTTCTGCTCGGCTCTCTATAGCGACGGGCATGGCAAAGAGGTATTTTAAGTCAAAATTTTTCTTTTCCCGTTCATTAAGGCGAGAGATATAATCCGAATAGTTTAAAGTGAAATTACGCTCTACGACTCGATTCCGTAAAAGAGCCAAAACCACCACCCCTTTATCCGAAAGGCTAAATTCTTGATTGATAAACAAGTCACTATCGATGCCATCACAACAAACGACGCGGCCAGTGCCCTCTTTTTGGTTTTCTAAGGAGAGAATCATCATGCGATCGTAAGGGATATTACCTTTAACGTACTCAAATATTTCTTTGTAAATGTCTTTGACATTCATGTTTTGAAAAAAGTTCTTTTGGTAATGGTAGAGAATGCTAAACTGTTGCTGCTCAATAAAGTTT
Source organism: Fibrobacter sp. (assembly GCA_012841225.1). Classification (GTDB taxonomy): domain Bacteria; phylum Fibrobacterota; class Fibrobacteria; order Fibrobacterales; family Fibrobacteraceae; genus Fibro-01. The sequence goes on along the minus strand of DUVD01000300.1, from coordinate 5,080 downwards.
TTTGCTGAAGCGTAGCTTTTAAAACTGAGTGTAAAAAGAACGTCGGCAATTGACCCTAGAGCCTGAGCCGTTAGGGCGTCAAAGGCATTAGGTAAAAGAGAGTCTACAATAAAAGTACCATGTAAGTTTTTGTCTTTATCGTAAATAGGGACTCCCACCAGCGATTTAATGGGAATAGCACCGCTCTGGTAATAAAGGCCTTTGCTCCCGGAAAGATCACCCTCTAATAAACGCTGCATACCTGGGTCTAAAAGTTGACTCAACAAGCCGCTATTTGCGGGGATAAGAGTTCTAGGAATGACTTGATCGGAATCGCTTAAAAAAGTCCGGAGTACAAGAGAATCCTCTTTCCCTTGAAGAAAAAAAACAGCGAACGTATGTACTTTTGGCAAAATAACTTTGAGGGCTTTTAAAAGGTAGTTAATGGACTGGTCTAATTCGCTGTCTGCTTTGGACCATATTTGATCTATTTTAAGTTTTGAAGTGGGTTCACTAAAATCGGTTTCGCGTGTGTTAAATACGGTGCGAAGGTCTGGGTGCTCGGATGTGGGTGGCACTTTTCTAAAAATACCGCCAATAGAAGTCGCATCGGTTGTCGAATTAGAGGAGACTTTGTTCATCATGGCTGTCGCTGAATCGGGTAATCTAGGTCGATTGAGCCAGCCGAGAACCGCCGAAATAACGGCAAATGGAATTAAGAATAGCCAAATGCCCCCTTGAAAGGCAAGGCCCAATAATAAACCGGAAATAACGTAAAGAATATCTGACATTTAAACTCCGATTACAAACGAAATGACCTGTGAAGCATGATCACAGCCACAAGTCCAAAAATAATATGGCCAATCCAAGCACTTAAAATAGGAGACAACGCGCCATTTTCACCAATTTTTAAGCCCACTCGTATTATTATATAATAAATAAAGACAATCAAAACGCCAACACCGAATTTCTGAGATAGCCCTCCTGAGCGGCTAAATCGATGACAAAGGGAGGCGCCAATTAAAACAATTATGAAATTCATCCAAGGCCCAGCGTATTTAAAGTAATAAGCGGTTTCTAATGCCTTAGTCTCTTCTCCGGAGCGTTTTAGGACTTCGATGCGGTGACGGATCATTTTAGAGTCCATTTCGTCACCGGTCTGGCGCTCGTTGATTAAATCCTCAGGAAGGGTTCTGATTTTTCGCCCTAATATTTCGTTTTCAAAGCGACGCACGGCAATAGAGCCATCTTCTAAAAATTTACGGTGGTATCCTTTTTGTAACGCCCAGTAAGGCTCTCTATCTTCAGGCGTTTCCCAATTAATGGCTCGAGCATCGTAGCGTTCTATTATATCGCCGTTTTCTCGAATTAAAATCAACACATCACGGCCACTTTTTGACGCCGCCGAGTAGTATTTTAAAAACCAACTCACTCGCTCACTATCTATAAAAACAAAATCCACCCTATGCTTTACGCGTTCGTTCTTTTTTTGGGGCGAAGAGGATTGCATGATTTCCAATCGGTGATGGTTAGCGTCTGGAAGGATTTTTTCACTTAACCACCAAGAACCTGCAGTTAATAAAAGCGTGACAAAAAAGACGGGCATAAGCGTAACTAAAGGGCTTCTACCAGAGGACTGTATCGCCGTCATTTCTAAATGACGAGCCATTCCCCCAATAGATACAATCACCGAGATTAAAAGGGCGACGGGCAACACTAAATAGACAATATAAGGCAGGTAGTTCCAGTAATAATCTAAGACGTCTTTCATCTCGCGGCTAAGCCAGTGGCGAATATTACCCATAAAATCGATGACAACAAAAATCACGATTAACGACACCAATAAAAGGAGCAGCATCTTTATAAAATTAAATACAAGGTAGCGCGAAAATTTCATGGGTTAACCTACCTTTTTATTGAAGCGAGAAAGCTTCTTTATAAATTGGCGGACACCGCGAAACAAACCCACATTGCCGGAATAACGATCTAAAGTCATTTGAGTGGTGAGGATAATGCCAAAAATACCTATGAGGATGTTTGGAAACCACATCGCTAGTGCTGGGGAAACCATCAAGCGATCCGCAAAGTTTTCACCGCCCATGAGGCTCACCCAATAGATTACAAAAAACGCAAGGCTATAGATAATACCGGTACCAATACCTCCCCTTCTTGCCATAATGCCAAGAGGAGCGCCGATTAGAACAAAAATAAGACAGGCGACAGAAGTGCTAATTTTTTTGTGAATTTCGACTAAGTACTGTGCTTCTCTTTTTTTCTCTCCATCAAGTCTTTTATAGGCCCGTTCTACAACACGCAGTTGGCTGCGCTCTTGCACTTTCATTCTTTGAAGGGCGCGTTCAAATCTAACGGAGTCTTCTTTTGCCTGAAGGGGAACGTCTTTAGGCACAATCGAATCGCTTAGCAATGCTACGTTTAGCTCTTTCATTTGAGCAAATAAACTTTTGTGATACTCGCTAAATTGAGTTTTCTGAGTTTCACGTGCGACTTTAACCACTTCTAACATCATTTCAATGGGCATTTCACGGTCACTTCGGTAGTTACGGTCGCGCCGCTTTAGGCGATCATCCACATTCTTCATAGCAAAATCTTGTGAAGAAAATCTAATGCGAAAGTATTTGCCAGGGCTGTCTGCGTCAAGAATATGATTTTCACCACTCCACAAGCGAAACATAAGCGTGGCGCCGTTATCAATATATTCCATGCTTGCACTGTCGGCATAAACAATGCGAGGGCTCCCTTTGCTCTGTAACTCAAATACCTGAACGCCATAAAGCATACCAGATGCAGGATCTATGTGGTTAATCCATATTTGCACATCGGGAAATTGAGTGATCAAAGTACCAGCATCGATAAAAGCGTGCGGCTGCTTTCTGGACACAGCGCTCATGAGTTCAACCGAACGGTGATTGGCTTCGGGTAAAATCCAATTGTTAAAAAAGATTAGAAGCAGTGAAAGTAAAGTGGCTACGAGTAACACTGGACGCATTAAAGATAATGGAGCAACTCCAGCTGCCTTCATGGCTGTTATTTCTTGGTCTCCAGACAAACGACCAAAGGCCATAAGACAGGCAACAAGCACCGCCATCGGAATCGAAAGAGACAACATCCAAGCCAAGTTCAAAATGAAAATTTCAAGGACCGTGCCCATAGGAAGGCCCTTAGATAAAACGCTGTCTAAGATATTGACTAAAAAATCGACGACAAAAAGGAAGGTAATCACAAAAAGAGCGGCCATAAAGGGCGCTATATGTTCTTTAAGTACATACCGGACCAAAATCATTTGTTCTTTTTACTCTATTTTTCTACTTTAAGGCTACGAAATTATGAATTCTACAAAGAAAATTCAATGCAATTATACATAAAGAATACATTTATTACCGCCGTCGCTGTAGCCTCATTGCTTATAATAGGTTGTGCAAACACATCAAAAGAACGCAATGCTGACGCAGATCGCCTCGCTATGTGTCAAAAACGACATTCTCAAGTTGAAGAGATGTTCAAAAAACAGGAATATGGCAAAGTTAAAACCAAAGCAGAAGAAATGCTTACCGTTTGCCCTGGCACTGGTTATATGGAGCAAGCTCAATTTATACTTGCCGAAAGCCATTTTCACTTAAAAGAATGGATCGAAGCGCGTGGCGAATACGGCAGTTTCATTTTAAATTTCCCTGGTTCTCCTTTTATTGAAACCGCAGAGTTTAGAAAAGCAGTTTCCTCTTTCCGCATGGAATTTCATATTGCCAGAGACGAGTCTCAAACCGCCATCGCCATGAAAGATTTCGAGCGTTTTATATCAAACTACCCAGAGTCTCCATTAAAAGACTCCGTTTCGTATTATTACAATTTATTGGTCGACCGACTTGCTGAAAAAGAATTTCAAACGGCAAACCTGTATTATAAACTCGAAAAACCAAAAGCAGTGGTTATTTACCTTAAAGATTTTTTAACTGACTTTCCTCAAAGTAAAAGACGATTTCAGGCATACCTCTTAATGGCTCGTAGCTATTCGGATTTAGATCAATTTGATTTAGCTCTGTATTATTTAAAAGAAGCAAAGGCCGATCCTTCTATTGAGGGTGAAAAAAAAGAGAAAGAAATTGCATCTCTTCAAAAACATATCGCTAAGGCAGAAGTGCGCTTTGAAAAGCAATTGAAAAAAGACTTGGCTCAAAAAAGAGTCAAAAAAATTGAGGCAAAAGAATTTAACTGATGTACCAAAGAAAAAATTATTTTTTCTTAATACTGTTACTCTTTACAGCGTCTTCTACTTTTGCCGAGGCACTTCTTTCAACAGAAACAAATGCTGATTTAACAGATAACTCAAGACTATCTTTTTTTGTGCAACCGGGCATTTCATTTTTAGGATTTGACAAACGCGAAAAATTCCAAACAGCGATTGATTCTATTTATACAGACCTATTGGCTAACGCGGTAACAAAAGCAGAGACCCTCGCCGTGGCCAAACAGGATTTTCAAAAGGTAAATTTCACATTCCCAATCGCCGCAGGTGTTCAGTTTCAGCACTATAAAAACCACTTTATCAGCACGGGCATCGGTTTTATTTATAACAAAGAATCCGTGATCTTAACCGATAGGGTAAATAAAAACTACAACTATTATTATGCACTACAAGCAGTGCCTTTGTTTCTTGAATACCGCCTAACTATCCCGTCTAATTTTATGACTTTGTCGACAGAGTCTCTTTTTAGTATTGCCTTCCGTTGGTACTGGATGCTTCCAGGCACCGAAATTTATTCCTCTTGGGGTAAAATTGAAGCCGAAAAATCTTGGTTGGGCGACGGCTTTGGATTGAGCCTTGGTTACTTAATCGCCTCTTGGAAGTCCATTCGTATTTATGGCGATCTTGGTTTAACATCGATTTCGGTGACTTCTAAAGAGCCCTTTTCTGAAATTGTACCTGACGCCTCTATTGAAAAAGCAAAATGGGATTTGGGTGGGCTTCAATTACAAATTCGTTTTTCTTGGGGAGCCCTTTCCTTTAAGGAATCATGAGCCTGCTCTCTTTAGCACCTCCAGCTTATGCTGAGACGCATTTCAAATTTAAGTTGCCTTGGTCTTT
>DUVD01000052.1 GCA_012841225.1 Fibrobacter sp. | reverse complement strand
GGGCTCGCTATAGAAAAAGAAAATGGCGGCGTCTCAGATAAATTCCGCGGGCGCTTAATGATCCCCATTCATAATTTATCAAAAACAGTCGTTGGTTTTGGTGGGCGTATCATGACAGATAATCCAAGAGCACCAAAATACATGAATAGCCCCGAGACTATTTTATACTCTAAAAGCGATATCCTCTACGGTTTAAACCACAGTAAAAACTTTATCGCTGCGCAAGAATCAGTGGTCCTTGTAGAAGGCTATTTCGATTTAATATCCTTATTCCAAGCGGGCATTAAAAACGTAGTCGCCGTATCTGGAACAGCCCTTACAGAGACCCACGCTAAAATCCTATCTCGTTACGCCAAAACCGCATTTCTCGTTTTTGATAGCGACGATGCCGGCAAAAGAGCCACCATGCGAAGTCTAGAAATTATACTTCCTCACGGCATGGCCCCTCGCATTCTCTCTCTATCTAGGCCAAACGGAGAAAAAATTGACCCCGATAACTTTATCCGAGAAAGTGGTGCCGACGCCTTTTCAAAAGAATTAGAAAAAGCCTCCGACTGGCTAACTTACCTGTCTTCGGAAAAAGAAATACAAAGTCCAGAAGAAAAAGCCGCCTTTGTTAACCATGCCAAAACATTAATTGCAAGCATTAGAGACGAAGAACTCAAAAGGCAGTATTTAAACTTATTAGCCGAACGTTTTGACACCTCAAGATCGCTTTCTCAAGTTCGTCGCTCGCCACCAAAAAGAAAGCAAGCTCCTTCAACCGATGCGATATCAGAAACCGAAAAACCCATAGTACCTTGGGAGACTCTTTCTGGAGTAGAACTTCGCTTTGTGAGTTTGATTTTAAAAAACATAGACTTATGGAAACCAGCGAGCCTATTCTTTAATCTCGATTTTGTAGCACAAAATCTTGGGTTTTTAGAATCGCCCCTTTTAGAAAGCCTACTCGGTGACGGCCTTGCTTTATATGCCGAAAACCAAAGCATTGACCTTAAAACATTGCACTCAAATTCAACCCCAATAGCACGCGAAATTTTAGAAGCCCTACCAGAAGAAATATGGACCCCTGCCAACGCCCAAAAAGAATTTGTGGAAACACTACTCACTTTATTCAAACGCCAATGCGATCGTTTTTGTAACACCTTAAAGCAAAAAGACTGTGATGAGGCCACACTACTGCGACTCAAAATAATCAGCTTCGCAAAAAAACAACAAAAACTTTTAAAAGAAAGCAATCTCGGCAATGTCGATGGAGCTTCTTTATTCCGAGAAATCTTAGAAAGCAGGATTTCTTTAATTGAATTTTATCAACAAACATTAAAAGATTGATGCTACGGAGAACCACTTATGCTATCTATTAAAAATCTTAAAGTAAACCTCGAGGACGGCACGTCTATTCTTAAAGGGGTAAGCCTAGAGGTAAAGCCCGGAGAAATTCACGCCATTATGGGTCCTAACGGCTCTGGAAAAAGTTCTTTTTTTAAAGCCATTAGTGGGCATCCTTCTTACAAAATTGAATCTGGGACCGTCACCTTAGACGGGCAAGATATTTTATCTATGGAAATTAGTGACAGGGCTAATTCAGGATTGTTTATTAGCATGCAATACCCTATTGAAATTCCTGGCGTTAAGAACATCGATTTTTTGAGAATGGCTCTAGATTCAAAACGCGCCTTTTTAGGGCTCGAAAAAATGCCTGAAGAAGAATTCAAAGAACTAATCGACCGTCAAACCAAACTTTTAGAAATGGATGATCGCTATCGAGAACGAGGCGTCAATGAAGGTTTTTCGGGCGGAGAAAAAAAACGCAATGAAACACTACAAATGGCTATTCTCGACCCCAAAGTCGCCTGCCTCGATGAAACGGATTCTGGCTTAGATATCGATGCGCTCCGCGTGGTTGCTAATGGCATTAACCACTTAATGAGCCCCGAAAAGGCTATTGTTCTAGTCACTCATTACCAGCGTCTTTTAGATTACGTTAAGCCTCATTTTGTTCATGTACTCCGTGAGGGCAAAATAATCCAAAGTGGCGGCCCTGAGCTCGCGCTAAAACTAGAAGAACAGGGCTACGATTGGATTGGAGAAGTATAATGAACATAAAAAAATTAGCCTACTCTCGGCTTTTAGAAATTGGACTTCCTAAACCCCGACAAGACGACTGGATGTACTTTCCAAAAGCCTCGCTCCAAAAAATGGAAATCCTCCCCTCCGATGCCGAAAAAAGTGAATCACTTGACACCAATTTTGACTTAGGTATTGAAACAGAAAAAAATGCAGCTGCCCTTTTACCGCTTATTAGAACGCAAAAGACTTTTTTAAAAACAGTAAAAGCAAAAGCGCAAGAAATTGGAATGCTTAAAGCCCGAGATGACTTTAGCCACACTATTTTTAATATAGAAAATGAAGCTAAAGTCTCTCTTGAAATTGTCGACAGCAAAAATCAACACCCTTTTACCGCCGAACGTTTAGACTTCTTTATAGGAGAAGGGGCCGAGTTAGAACTCTTTTTTAATAATTCTCCTCAGCAAAATGAACTGTTTTTTCGTCATATTCGAATTATCGCCGCCACAGCCTCGTCCGTGAAAATTTTTGGATTTCAACAAAATACAGGAGTCTATCGCCACAGCTTTGATATTACTCTTAATGGAGAAAAAGCAAATGCTGATTTTCGCCTATTAAATATTTTAGACTCGGGTGCACAAGCTCACTATCACTTAACGCTTCGTCAAAAAGCGCCTCATACTCAAAGCAATCAATTAGTTCGCCAGCTTTTAAGTGGCAACGCTCATGTGAGCTATGATGGCGCGGTTCATGTGGCGAAAGACTGCTCGCAGGCAAATTCAGCACAGCTAATCAACAGCATTCTCCTTTCAGAAGAATCAAAAATCTCTATAAAGCCCGGATTAAAAATTTATCATGACGACGTCGAATGCACACACGGCAACACCTGTGGCGAATTAGATTCAGAAAGCTTGTATTACTTGGAATCTCGTGGTATTGAAACGAAAAAGGCAGAGCAAATTCTACTTCAAAATTTTGCTACTGTCGTTTTTTCGGACTTAGATTCCAGTTTGGGCGTTAAGAGAATTAGGGAGTCGCTT
>DUVD01000299.1 GCA_012841225.1 Fibrobacter sp. | reverse complement strand
TCATCGATCAAGCAAGCACTTGCCCGCTTCCTCCGGAAGCAGGTCGCTTCACAGGAGAGATTTCTTCGCGTAAAGAACGTTGGTCTTGTTCCATAGCTTGAAGTAATTCCTCTTGGCTGCGAATCAGAGCGCGAGTACGAATAAAATAGTTAGTTCGGAGTTGTTTTAGCTGTTCAATTTCACTGCGCAAGTCTTCTGCCTGGCGTTTGGTGTTCTCGACCTCGCGAACGGCACGTGCTTTTGCCTCTGCTACGATGAGTTCGGCTTCTTTATCGGCGCTGTGCTTAACTTCGTCGACCGTGCGTTGCATGGTGATGACCGCATCTTGAATCGTTTTTTCGACTTGTTTATAATAACTAACACGCTCCTCGGCAATTTTAAGGCGTTCTGTCAAATTGGTTCTTGTTCGAGACATTTGCTCAAAAGCCTGCGCAGCGGTTTCTAAAAAAGCCTTTACTTCTTCGGGGTTAGCACCTCCAAAGCGTTTAGTACTAAAGGCTTGATTGCGAATATCCAGCGGAGTCAATTCCATTTTTACCTACCGAGAAAAACTAATACTTCAAAAAATATATAAAAATTATTCTAAATCATACCATTATTCATAGACTACAGCCCCAAAAGCGAGATTCCAATTTAAATTGAACCTATGCCTCATTTTGTTTACATGTTACAATGTAGTGGCGATCGCATTTATACGGGATACGCCACCGATGTTGACGCTCGCTTTGAAAAGCATTGCAGCGGCAAGGGTGCTCACTTTACCAAGGCGTTTCCGCCTGAAAAAGTCCTCAAAATATTTGAATTGGGAACAAAATCAGAGGCTATGTCTTTAGAATACAAAATAAAACAGCTTTCTAGGCACGAAAAAGAGCTTTTAATATCGGGACTACTTGAACTGGACTAGTTCATTTTTTAGTTTTCCCAAAAAGCGAGGTTTTTATGTGGATTATTTTAGCAATTGCTTCGGCTTGTTTTGCCGCCTTAACATCAATTTTTGCAAAAATCGGTATCGAAGGGATGAGTTCTAATTTAGCTACGGCTATTAGGACAGTTGTTGTATTGGTCATGGCCTGGTCTATTGTTTTTATTAGTGGGTCGCATCAAGGTATTTCTAATATCACTCAAAAATCATGGCTCTTTTTGATCCTTTCTGGCCTTGCTACAGGGCTTTCTTGGCTTTGTTACTTTAAGGCTCTTCAATTGGGCGACGCGAGTCGAGTGGTTCCTATAGATAAGTTTAGTGTGGTGATTACTATGGTACTTGCTTTTGCCATTTTGGGCGAGGCTGTTACGGCTAAAACGGTAATTGGCGGCGCCTTTATCACGCTTGGCACTTTCGTTCTCATTTTATAATGGGTCTCATTTAAAATAAAAAATCCTCCGCCATAAGCAGAGGATTTTTTAATGACTTGCGTTTTACTTGAGGGTAGAAACCTGAACGTCCCAAGATTGACCATTAAGGCCAATGCGGTAGGTGTTGGTGCCATTTACGGCCATACCCGAAGTGTTAACAGCAGGAGCAGCTGGTGCTTTTGGTGCTGCTACAGCGGCATTTGGGTCTCTTTTAGGGACGCCGATCTTGCGATCACCCTTCAAGAAGTCGATACCCTTGTTGCCACCCCTGGTGTTTAATGCACCTACGATGAATATGTTCTCATCGGTAATAGGAAGTTTGTTTTCTTCCAAAAGTTTTTTGGCTTTTGGTATGCCTGGTTCGATAATGTCGGCTGCACATTTTACGCCTGGATGCACTTTAGCAAAAGGCTCGAGCTTTAATTGCTCTGAAGCGATTTTTACGAGCTCTGCATCTGGTTCTGTAGGCGTTTTACCATAGTAACCGAGAATCATTTTACCATAACCCTCAGTCATTTTTGCCCAGGTGTCTAGCCCCTTGCTCTTATTAACGGTGTTAACAAAAGCCTGTTGGAAATAGAACTGGGAAACAGGAGTTACAGAAGAAGCAAACCCACCACGACTTACGCATTCGCTCATGTTTGCGATTACTTGGTCGTAAAGGTGGAAGGTCTTGGTTTCACGCATCATTAGGGTGTTTGCTGTTAAAGCGCCACCGGGCATGGGTGAGAAAATCACGTCCGTTGAAATTTGGAGGGCTTCTGGTGGGAACTCATAGTCTTTTAAGCATTCCACAGCGATGTTGTTGGCTTCCATGATCTTATGAATTTGATCGTCGACAATGCCATCGCCCAAGGCGAGTTTGTAATCGGTGCCCTTTAATGCGTGGTAAACAGAGAACAAGTCTGGTTGGCCTGTGCCACCAGAAAGAGGCTTACGAGCTAAGTCAACACCATCACAGCCACCTTCAATAGCGGCAACGTATTGAGCAACACCAGTACCACAAGTATCATG
>DUVD01000051.1 GCA_012841225.1 Fibrobacter sp. | reverse complement strand
TTGAAGCCATTGGGATTCATTGGCATTTAGCGCAAATGAAGCACTTCTCGGAAGTTTGGATTCCAGACTTCGAAGAATTTCCAGGGCTAGCAGGAAAGCTCTCTCACGTTAAACGAATGCCTCCTCACTTTCGTTACATAGGTTTACTTTCACGTTTTAATAAGCCCGCAGAGAAGTTGCCTAAAGAAATTAATGTTCTAGGCATTGTATCGGGCGTAGAACCGATGCGTTCTCAATTCGAAAGAAAGTTGCGATTGGCATTACAAAAGATTCCTGGCGAACACGTCATGCTTTTGGGAAATCCAAGCGCATCGATAAAAAAAGAAAAAAAAGGTAACATTACCTCTTATAATCATCTTGACACGGATTCTTTTACAGAAACGGTTTTAAAGTCAAAGTATGTTGTCGCTCGCTCTGGTTATAGTACCATTATGGATATGGCTGTGTTGGGTTCGAATTGCGTGTTTGTACCAACACCTGGGCAAACTGAGCAACTCTACTTAGCGGATAGCCTTGAGGAGGCTGCTAATGCGATGGTGCTTTCGGACTTGCTTTTAACCGCCACGAATTTAAAGACTATTTTATCGAGAGCGCATCGGATTCCTGCGCCTGAATTAAAAGAGGAATCTTTACTCACCAAAGCGATAAATGCGGTATTAAAATCGGAGTCTTTATGAAAAACTTTATTTTAGCTTTTCCTTTTGTTCAAACTGAAATTGATTTGTTGGAAGGCCCCTTTCTAATGCCCGGTTGTACTATTTCTTTTACAGGAAAAAAACAAAACCAAGTTTTTGGCTTAGAAGAGGTGTTTTTAAATCACGCTCCTTTAGAAGAAAGTGAGCGAGAAAAAATTAAAAATCACAAAGTCCTTTATTTTTTACAAGGAGAGTTTAAAACGGTAGAGGAGTTTGAGTCTTTAAACCGTGTGATCTCTCAAATTCTTGAGATGGGGGCTCTTGGCATTTACATGGAAAACTCTGGAGCGGCTTGGTCGGCTGCCTCTTTTTTAGAGTGGATAGAGCACGAAGACCCTATGCACGCTTGGCTTAATTTTATAGAAACCGCCGAAGACTTATACACCCTTGGTATGGAAACTTTTGGTCGACCAGATTTATGCGTTCGCTTGCATCATGGGGAGAAAGAAGAGCTGCAAACAGCACTTGTCGATGTCGCTGAGTCGTTATTTTTAGAAGAGTCGGTTTTTGACACCGGAGTGGTGATACAATTAGAATCCTCTCTGGTCGGCTATGAAATTTACAAAGAAACAAAACAGCCTTATTCTAAAGATTCGATGGAGCACAATCGGAAGGGAGTTTGGCGCTTGGTTCCCAAAAAGTAGCGCTTCATGAAAGCTTATATTCTACGCCGCTTATTATTGATGATTCCTACCTTGATAGGCATTTCACTCGTTTGTTTTATTTTAATTCAAATGATTCCTGGCGGTCCAGTAGAAGAAATGCTTGCGCGCGTGCAATCAGCTGCGGCTATGAAGGGCGGCGTCGATGCTTCTAAGGCGCTTTCTGCAGAACAAATTGCTCAAATAGAGGTTTATTATGGTTTTGATAAACCGGCATGGCAACGCTATTTAGAGTGGCTTCGCAATGTCATTTCGCTTGATCTAGGTACTTCTTACACCTACGGAGAACCAGTTTGGGATGTTATTGTAAGTCGCTTTCCGGTTTCTCTGTTTTTTGGCCTAACGTCCTTTTTTCTTTCTTATTTAATCTGCATTCCACTTGGACTTTTAAAAGCAGTCAAGCATGGAAGTCGATTTGATTTGATCTCTTCTGGTGTCGTATTTTCTGGTTATGTGATGCCTGGTTACGCCCTTGGCATATTGCTTATTATCTTTTTTGCGGGTGGTTCTTACCTTGATATATTCCCATTGGGTGGCTTGATCTCGGACGGTTTCGAAGAATTGTCTTTTGTAGGTAAGGCTTTTGATTTATTGCATCACTTAGCTCTTCCCATGTTTTGCTATATGATTAGCGAGTTTGCTTTTCTGACTTTTTTAATGAAAAACAGCGCCTTAGAAGAACTAGGTCGCGACTATATGCGTACTGCATTAGCAAAAGGCCTTTCTTTTAAAGAGGCTGTTTTTAGGCACGCTTTACGGAACGCATTAATTCCAGTGGCAACTAGGCTTTCTGAAATTTTCACTTTAATGTTTGCAGGCGCTCTTTTAATAGAAAAAGTTTTTGATATCGATGGTATGGGGCTCTTGTATTATAATTCTATGGTGAATCGAGACTATAATGTAGTTCTCGGTATCATTTTCTTTTCGAGCTTTATGGCAATGATAGGCAGATTATTTAGCGATATACTTTACACTTTTGTTGATCCGCGAATCAAATTTGATTAGGACGTTATGCAAATAAGTCAAGAAACAAAAAACAAATGGGTTCGGTTTAGAAAAAATAAACGGGCGTTTTATTCCTTAGTCATTTTAGTGGTAGCTTATTTAGCATCTCTTACAAGCCCTTGGACGGTAAATGACGATCCATTATTAATGGGCTATAATGGCGACTTGTATTTTCCTGCTTTTGTTCACTACTCAGAAAAAGATTTTGGTGGCAATTACAATATAAAACCCGACTATAAAAAGATGAGAGATGACTCCAATCAAAATATTTGGATGATAATGCCCCCTATTGCGCATAACCCACTCAAAGCAGATCTCTCTTTAAATGGCGCTCCACCCTTTCCGCCTTCGAAGGCGCACTGGCTTGGCACCGACGCCAATGGGCGTGATATCCTTTCTCGTTTAATTCACGGGTTTAGAATTTGCATGTCTTTTAGTTTACTGCTCACCTTAATAGGTACGGTACTTGGTGTTTTAATTGGAGGCATTCAAGGGTATTTAGGTCGCTTTTGGGATACGATTTTTCAGCGCGGTATAGAAGTTTGGTCGTCGCTTCCGTTTTTATATGTGGTGATTTTAATCGGTAGTATTTATGGTCGAAGCTTTTTTCTCTTGATTTTAATTATGGCAGCTTTTAATTGGATTTCTTTGAGTTATTATATGCGCGCGGAATTTTTGAAACTGCGCTCCATGCCTTACGTTAAAGC
>DUVD01000298.1 GCA_012841225.1 Fibrobacter sp. | reverse complement strand
TTGACGCTCACTATCTCCTTTAATAAAGTAGGGCCTGTTTCTTCTGGAAGTTTTGTTCAAGTTAATGGAATTCGAAAGGGCTCGGTTGTTAAAACGGAATTGACCGATCAAGCTGTTTACGTGACAATTCGGTTACTTGCAGACGATGAAATCCCTAGAAACTCATCATTTCGGTTGATTAATACAGGTCTAGTTGGTAAGCAAGAAGTTTCGATTCTCGTCGGCAAAGGCAACACTTATGTTTCTGATGGAGATACGGTTTTTGGCGTTATAGATCAAGGGTTTTCAGACATAAGTCGCAATATGGCCGTGATGGCAAATGATCTTGACTCTATTAAAAGCACTCTTAGTTTTTTTCTCGATTCATTAAAAACGGGTTCCACAGGCAAATCGATTACGTCTATCCAAAAGAAAGGACTCTTTTTAATTCGGGACACAAAAAAGAAAGTGAACCATTGGGCTCAAGAATTAAAAGAGGTCAAAGAAAAAGCAGTTGCTTTAGTGCTTAAAGATCCTAAAGTCAAGCAAGACATTGAAGGCCTTTTAATTGATTTAAATCGCCTTTTGGATGATGCAGAAAAATTAAAAAACGCTCTTGATTCATTATCGGTCGAGATTCCCAGAAATGGTAACGTAGGTCTTATGGTTTCTAAATCAAGCACATTGCTAGCAGAAATAGACTTGCTAGGCGCTAATATAAAGCGTCTTACGGCAGAAATCAAGAAAAAAGGCTTGGCTTTAAACGTTGATATTTTTTAAAGTTTGCATTAATTTGAAAATACTGCCTCTTCTTTGAAAAAAAAAAGATAGTTTATGCGGGTACCGTCAACAACGGCTCCATAACTCAAAGGCGCCGTAAACGAAGGGGTTGATATGACAGAAAAGAAAACAGTGAAAATGAACCCAAAAGACTTGGCTTTTTTTGAAGCATTACTTATTGATAGGCGCAGAGAGTTAGTATCCGCTCAAAGTGAAGGTGAAAGAGCCAATGTTTTTCACTCTCAAAAAGACCAAGGTGGTGAGCTTCCTGGTTATTCAAATCATTTAGCCGATGCAGCTTCGGATTATACCTCTCTAGAGACTAATTTTGATTTAGCTGCTCGTGAGGGCAAGTACCTTGTGTATTTGGAAGAAGCTATCCAACGTGTTAAAAAAGGCACTTTTGGGATTTGCAAAATATGTGAAAACTTAATCCCTAAATCTCGTTTAGAAGCGGTTCCTACGGCTACTAAATGCGTTGACTGTAAAGAAGAAACTAAGCGCAAAGAGCGCGAAGAGAATCGTATAGAAATGGCACGGCTTTTTGCTGAACAGCAGAGACGTGAGCAAAAACTAAAATAGAAAAATTAATCTATTTCTTTAAAAATCAAATCGCTTAAAAAAGACCGGAAAGAGTAAATTCTTTCCGGGTTTTTTTCTCTTTGAGGCCAAGTGAAGTTGGATAAAAAGATAATGGCTGCCCCACGCTTGGCGTCAGCAACTATGCTCGCCCCTGTAAAACCCGTTTTTCCAAAAGTACTTGAAGAGCATTGGGTTCCCATAAAAAGAGGGTTATTAAGCTCCCACCCAAGCGCCGTTTGGCCTTTTACAGAGGGTTCTAAGGCGTTTTTTGAAACAAGGTTCAGAA
>DUVD01000297.1 GCA_012841225.1 Fibrobacter sp. | reverse complement strand
AATGGCTGAATGCGTTCTTTAGCACCTTCAACGACTTTTACGTTGATAGTTACAGAATCGCCGGCGCGGAAATCGGCAAGCTCAAGTTTTTTGTTTTCTTGATGAATAGTTTCGATATTCATGGACATAATGTGACCTCGTTTATTTGGTGTCAAATTTAGCATCTATTTGCAGTTTTGCGTAGATGTCAGAGCGTCTTTCTTGCGTTCTTTTTAAAGATTTCGCTTTTTGCCACTCTAAAATGTTCTTATGATGCCCTGAAAGGAGAATTTCAGGGACTTTTTTGCCTTCAAATACTTCTGGACGGGTGTAAACTGGCCAGCCGAGAACGCCTTGAGCAAAAGAATCGGTGTCTCCAGATTTCTGATTTCCCAAGGTGCCATCTAAAAGTCGTACAATGGCGTCGGTGACGACCATTGCTGGTAACTCTCCACCACTTACCACAAAGTCGCCAATCGAGATTTCGAGGTCGACTTCAGACTCGCGGATGCGCTCGTCAATGCCTTTGTAATGCCCACACACCAAGACGATGTGATCTTCTTTAGATAAAGAGAGAGCGAGTTCATGAGTAAAAGGAACGCCGTCTGCCGTTAAATAAACCACTTTGCCGCCGTCTTTTTTAACGCCTGTACTTCGAATCGCTTTGGCGAGAGGTTCTGGCATAAGCACCATTCCTGGCTCACCACCGTAGGGGGTGTCATCCACTTGACCATAGTCGTTAACAGCAAAATCGCGTAAATAGATCGTTTCAAAAGAAAAAATGCCCTTTTGTTGCGCTCGTCCTATAATAGAACTTTCTAATGCGCTAAACATCTGGGGAAAAAGGGTGATGCATTGGATTTTCATTTTGCATTTCCTTTAACGCTCAAGCTTTTCAAAAAATCTGCCGAACAGGTTATTATTTTTGAAACTTCGTTGACACTAGTGACGCAGCCGTCGATCCAAGGGGCGAGGATCTCTTGAGAAGTGAATTGTTCATCAAAAGGCGGTGTAAACCGAATGCGGAACGCATTAACTGAAGGAAGATCTAGTAATTCTAATACATTGCCGACTATAGTGCCGTCTTCGAGGGCAACTTGAAAATCAGGTGCATCTGAAAAATAAATTTCTCCCGGAGGAGGAGGAAGTCTTTCGCTACTTAAAATCAAAGCCTCTTGATTTGTGAACGGCTGAACCGACTCAGGAGAATCAAAGCCTTTAAATTTAAAAAGCCAAACTTCATTTTGGATTTTAGAATCCTCTAGCTCTAAAGAGACTAAGGAATCCTCTTGATAAAGAAAAAGACGAGTCAATCGAGTGTGACGATTGATGTCGTGAGTTTCGGGCTTACATTTGATGTAACCTCGAATGCCGTGAGGGCGCATAAAGCGGCCTATTGCAATTAAATCTTTTTCCATTTTTTATAAATACAAAAGCCTTGCGTATTTGAACACAAGGCTTTTGTTAATTTAATTAAGCTTCTGTGGGGGCTTCTTCTGCAGGTGCCTCTACAACGGGAGCAGGAGCTTCTTTAGCTGCTTTTTCAGCGGCTAATCTAGCCTTGGCTTTAGGACCAGCTGCTTTTTTCGAGACTTTAGGTGCTTTTACTACTGCTGTTTTGCCTTCGATGGAGCGGTTGGCTTTGAGCTCATGGAAAAGATCCATAATACCTTGCTGGCGCAAAAGAGAAGCGACTGTGTCAGAAGGTTGAGCACCAACACCGAGCCATTTTAAAACTTTTTCTTGATCAAACTTTACATCTGGCACTTTCAAGTTCGGATCGTAGAAACCGACTTGTTCGATGAATTCAGCATCGCGAGCCTTGCGGTTGTCTATAACGACTACGCGATAAACTGCATGATGACGCTTACCAAAACGAGAAAGGCGAATTACGGTTGCCATTTTATACCTCTTATTAAATTTGTTGCGAATATAGCAAATGAGATTTTGTATGTAAAGGACGGGATGAAAAATAAATCCGCTGTTTGCGTACAAATTAACGTATTGCTAGGCGTGAAATCCTTAAAAAACGACTAAAAAACAAGAAAAACGCCGTTTTAGGGCGTTTTCAATAAATAGGAAATAAATTACTTGCGCTTCTTTTTCTTTTTTGGGGGCGTGTAGTTAGAGCCGATAGCGGCGCCACCATTTTGCTTTTTTGCCATTCCACCCATTTTTTTAAACATGTCCTTCATGGAGGTGAATTGGGTAAGCACTTGGTTGACGCGCTGTACAGAAGTTCCAGAGCCGTTCGCGATCCGCTTTTTACGGCTACTATCGATGACCGCTGGCTTTTCGCGCTCTTTGTTAGTCATAGAGCTGAGAACGGCTTCTACGTATACGAGTTCTTTATCGTTGACTTGATCTAAGGGTAGTTTATTTAATCCGGGGATGAGCCCCATAATGTCTTTTAAGCGACCAAGCTTTTTGATGGAACGGAGTTGCTTTAAAAAGTCATTCAAATCGAAAGAATTATTAAGAATTTTTTTCTTTAAGTCTTTGGCGTCTTTCTCGTCGATGACTTCTTGCGCTTTTTCGACAAGGCTGACTACGTCTCCCATACCTAGAATACGGCTTGCCATGCGGTCTGGATGGAATAAGTCGAGCTCGGAAAGTTTTTCGCCAAGACCTACGAAGCAAATGGGGACGCCAGTAATTTTTTTAATGGAGAGGGCTGCGCCGCCCCTAGTGTCGCCGTCCATTTTAGAAAGGCATACGCCTGTAAATTGTAATCTTTGAAAAAATGTTTCGGCAACGCTTACCGCTTCTTGTCCTATCATTGCGTCGGCGACAAAAAGAATTTCGTCTGGTTGGACCGCGTTGCGTGCTTGTTCGAGCTCTTGCATTAAAACATCATCTATCTGCAGGCGGCCTGCCGTATCATAAATCACGAGGTCATAGCCGTTTTCTATGGCAAAACGCTTTCCATTTTTAATGATCTCAACTGGATTGCCTTGCCCTTCTTCGTATACGGGAATGCCGATGGATTTGCCGAGCACTTGCAACTGTTTAATAGCCGCTGGTCGATAAACGTCTGCCGCTACCAGTAGAGGCTTGCGTTTGCGCTTGCTTCGCATGTATAGGGCGATTTTACCAGCAAACGTTGTTTTTCCAGAGCCTTGGAGGCCTACCATCATGATGCCGACGGGGGACTTTCCAGTTAGTTCTAGTTCTTTAGTTTCGCTCCCCATCATTAGGGTTAATTCGTCGTTGATAATCTTGACGATTTGTTGGCCTGGAGAAACGGAAAGCAATACTTCGCTGCCAAGCGCTTTTTCTTTGACCGCTTTAACAAAATCTCGAGTGACGTTAAAGTTGACGTCGGCTTCGAGGAAAGCGCGGCGAACTTCGCGAAGGGCATCCGCGACGTTCTCTTCGGTCAATTTGCCTTGGCCGCGTAGGTTTTTAAGGGTCGATTCTAAGGAGTCTGTAAGTTGAGAAAACATAATGGCGAAATATAGTTAAAAAATCCAATGATTTTTCTAGCTTTTCTATTCATGAAGAAGCAAAAGGAAAAGAAGGGCGGGATTAGAGATGTGCTCATCGTTGCGCTTCCTATGCTCTTGTCGATGTCATTTGATACATTGATGACTTTTACTGACCGGCTTTTTTTAGCGCGAGTGGGCTCTGAGTACATGAACGCGGCTCTGAGCGGGGGCATAGCGCAAATAATGGCCCTTACGTTTTTTTCTGGCTTAATTGGTTATTCTACGGCTCTTGTGGCGCAAAACTTTGGAGCGGGGCGCTTTGATAATTGTGCGAAAGTCTTTACACAGGCCGCTCATATCGCTTTCATTGGGGCCCCGCTACTTTTGCTCATTAGGCCTTTTGCTTATAAGTTGCTGTCTTTTGGTGAAATGGATGCCATTCAGGCAGATGCACAAAAAATATATTTTGATATTTTAATTTACGGTAGCATTTTTAGTCTTTTGCGTCATTCTTTTTCGTGTTTTTTTTCTGGTATTGGAGAAACAAAAATTGTGATGCAGGCGGCCTTTGTTGGGATGCTAGTCAATGTTTCATTGAATTACGTCTTGATTTTTGGTATTGGCCCTTTTCCAGAACTTGGTATCCGAGGCGCAGCTTACGGCACGATCATCGGTAACTTCTCGTCATTTGCTGTTCTTGCTCTTGTTTATTTTAGTAAAAAAAATGAACGACGTTTTTCTACAAGGCATTCTTTTGGATGGCACCGAGAGCTCTCTTTGGAATTGCTTCGTAAAGGTAGTTCCTCTGGTTTAGAAATGTTTTTGAACATGCTCGCTTTTCAAATGTTGATTCTTTTATTTCACGGCTTAGGCTCTACAGTAGCTACGGCAAGTACTGTTATGTTCAATTGGGATATGGTGTCTTTTGTGCCTCTTCTGGGCTTGGAGGTTGCCGCAATGAGCTTAGTGGGTCGCTATGTGGGAGCCAAAAACTTTGAAGCGGCACACAGGGCTACACGTTCAGCAGTTTTGTTAGGTTGGGCGTATTCTACAGTGATTGTGTTTGGCTTTGTATTGTTTCCGCATTACTTGGTGGACATGTTCCGTCCAGAAGTGGCTACAGCGGCTTTTACTGAAGCAAGGCCTTTGGCTATTTTTATGGTTCGTCTTGCCTCAATTTATGTGGCAATGGAAGCCATTTTAGTGGTTTATGCGGGTGCTTTAAGAGGGGCAGGAGATACTTTTTGGGTTTTGCGAGTGATGGTTTTTCTGAATTGGTTAACCGTATTTGTGCTTTGGCTTGCACTCTATGTCTTTGATTTAGGGCCTAAAATAGGGTGGCTTACTGTTGTTTTGCTTTTTGTTTCTTTCCCGTTTGTTTTGTATTTGCGGTTTAGATCCGGAAAGTGGAAAAAAGCTGTTGCTTAAGGCGCCCGCTTTTGATTTTCATAATGTATTTTATTTTTAGTTATACACTTTTATAAAACAGGCTCATGAAGTATTTCGCTATTTTACTTTTGTTGTTTTTTGCCTCTTGTCGAGAGCTAGTTATTGAAGACCCTTTCGTTGAATCAGGATTTTTCAGCTGCGCTTGCTATGCGGATTCGGCTTTGTTAACTTATGAGTCTTTTTATGGCGATACTCTTTATTTTGAGAAAAACGCTTCTGCTGCTTTTAAAACAGAAGCATCGGTTTATTGGTACGCCGATGATGATAAAATTAAAATCACATCAAAGCTTATCAAAGACACTTTGCGCTTAACCTTAAAACGCTTGAATACCTTTGAGGTGCCAAAAGAAAAATGCTGGCGTAACTTGTTTTTGACGTTTAGCGATACTACGGGTGTGAAGTATCTAAAAATAGATTCGCTTTTGTATGTTATAGGTAAAAGCCAACCTGAAAAATAGGCCTTTAGTGCTGTACTCTTTTCTCGATATACTTAGAATTTAAAATTCGTAGCACTCCCATATAATCCATTTTAAAACCTATTAATTCCCCGACCTTGTATTTTTTGGGGTTGTCGGCGAGGTCGATGACGAACATGTCGGAACTAGCCCCAATGATTTTAAGTTTTGAGTCTAAGGGAGTAATGTGTACTTCGTCTACGTCAAGTAATCCGCTATCGATAATCGCTCGGTAAGACGTTTTTCCTTTTAGCTTTTCGTCGAATTCTATGGCGTGTCCTTCCACATTAGTTCCCATTTCTCCACTTGGGATTAATGGCTTTTCGATGAGCTCTATGATTTCGGAGTAAAGTAAAAAAACGTCAGTCCTCATATTTTTGAGAGAGGTGTCGTTATACACATCGGTGCCTAAAAACAAAGACTCGCCTACTCGAAAGTGGTTGACGCTTTTTGGAAGTAGCTTTTTAAAAATGAGAGGGATAGTGACCGATGACCCACCAGAGACGTATTTTATTTTTTTATTAAACTTCTCTTCGATTAGTTTTTCGTATAAACAAAAATGAACAAGTTTTTCTTGATTGGGAAGGACGCCATAAAGGCAAGATAGGTTGGTGCCAATGCCCACCACTTCGATATTGGGCAACTTAAAAACCTTATCAAAAAAAGCGGTAACGTTTTCGTGCATGATGCCTTCACGAAGCTCGCCTAGCTCGATCATTACGATGATTTTATGCACCTTGTCATTTTTTTTTGCTTCTTCAGACAAAAGCTTGATCGTTTCTATTTCGGTGTTCATGCTGATGTCGGCATACTTGACGACGCTCTTGATCATTCTTTTGGCGGGCGGTTTGATGTAGATGGTTTCTATGCTCGGTTGGATTTGCTTTATCATCTTAAGATTAGAAATTCTAGAGTCACAAATCTGTTGAACAGGGTTTTTTAATAGTTCTTCCAAATACCCCCGATTGCCACAAAGTAATTTCGAAACGATAGACCATTGGATACCGTTTTTTTCAAAAAGAGTATTTAGGTAATTAAAGTTGTGCTTGAGACTCATTGTGTTGAGTGTTACAAAAGCCATTTTACCTCTTTTTTAGATGGCGCATTTCTAAATACTTGTTAGTAAACCCGAGCTTTTCATACAAAAATTTAGCGGGGTTGTCGGGCTCTACGTGAAGAGCGATGTTGCCATCTGCATTGTCGATTGCTTGTTGTAATAACATTTTTGCATAGCCACGTCCGCGTTTGTTTTTATGGGTGGCGATATAGACTAAAATATTTTCTGGAATATAATCTTTCATGCCAGTTTGATTTAAAACTATAGCGCAAACGATTTGATTGTCTTCCTGTGCCTCTAGTATAAAGCCGCCAAAAGAAGGAGATTCTTTTAAGGCGTAGTCAATTGCTTTTTCTATGTCGGAGACTGGATCTCCAAACTCGTCTAAGTGAGTAAAAAGAAAATCGATTAATTTTTGTTTTTCGGAGGGAGAGGGCTTTTGATGCTCGTTAAATTCTTTGGTTTTTAACATGAGAACTGCTTCGGTGAAAAAAAGATTTTATAAACGAAATAAAATATATGTGTTTCTTTTATATATTAAAATATTTTTAAGTGGTCAAGCTTTTTATAAAAAAAAGGCCGAGAACAAGCGTTCTCAGCCCTTTAATTAAATAATATTTTAGATCGAGTCCATTCTTTCGACTTCTGCTTCGTAATCTACGCCTTCGACGTCAAAACCATTAATCGCG
Organism: Fibrobacter sp.; assembly: GCA_012841225.1. Classification (GTDB taxonomy): domain Bacteria; phylum Fibrobacterota; class Fibrobacteria; order Fibrobacterales; family Fibrobacteraceae; genus Fibro-01. The sequence continues at coordinate 5,637 of DUVD01000297.1, read as the reverse complement.
AGAAAGTCGTGCCTGTAGCCTTCTAGGTCGCCGATCTCAGAAAGGTTTTCTTCGGTGGCGAGGGGCATGCGTTCTGAAACGTACTTTTGCACTTCTGAATCTAATTCCCAGTCGTCGATACGAATTAAGCGGTTTTCATCTACAGGAACTGGGCCATCTGTGTAGAGGCGTTCTGCAAATAATCGGTCGGCTTGTTCGATGCAACCTTCGTGGGTTCCTTTTTCTTTCATGATCTTAAAGAGAATAGAAAGGTAAAGAGGAATAACTGGAATCACGGCGCTGGAACGAGTCACAAGACCCTTATTAACAGAAACAAAGGCTTCGCCTTTATATTTGGCATTGAGTAGTTCATTTAATTCGTCTGCCGTTTTTTCTAAGTGTTCTTTTGCTTTACCAATAGTGCCATCTCTATAAATATCATGAGAGAGGGAAGGGCCTATATAAGAATAAGCAACGGTCTTTACGTTTGTAGCTAAAACATCAGCATCGCCTAATTGTTCAATCCAGCGTTTCCAATCTTCACCACCCATGACTTTGACCGTTTGTGCGATTTCTTCTGGAGTGGCTGTTTCGGCGCTGATGGTGCTTAATTTGTTTCCGGCGACATCGATATTTTGACCGATGAACGACTCACCAAGAGGCTTTAAGACCGAACGATACATTTCTCCAGAATCCGGATCAACGCGCACGGCGCTTGCTACGCTATAGACTATTAGGTCAAAGCGAATGCCCATTTCTTTTGCTTTTGCAATAATATTTTGGCGCATTTCATCTGAAAAAGCATCGCCGTTAAAAGTGGCGGATTTTAAGCCTTCTTTTTTAGCTGCTCGTTCAAAGGCTAAGTTGTTGTACCAGCCGGGTGTACCACTTTTAGCCTCTTTTCCCTCTTTTTCAAAGGAGACGCCGATAGTAGTGGCGCCAAAACCGAAAGCGGAGACGATGCGGCTTGCTAAGCCATAACCTGTTGAACAGCCAAGAACCAAAACGTTTTGAGGCTTTGTTTTAGAAGCGCCTCTTTTGGCTGCTTGAGCTTGGATGTAGCGTACTTGACGCTCCACTTCTTTAGCACAACCGATTGGGTGCGCATTTAAGCATATATTGCTGCGTATTAGCGGCTTTATAATCATAAGGGGTCCTTTTTTTATTTAATAAACTTCTTCATTACAATGGCACCGTTGTGCCCACCAAAACCAAGAGACACAGAGACAAAGCAGTCGATGTTGCCCGAGACGCCGACTTTAGGCACGTAGTCTAAATCGCAGCCTTGCTCTAAATCGGGGTTGTCGAGGTTGATCGTAGGAGGAAAGAAACTATCGTTCATCGCTTTGAGGCTTACGATGGCTTCTACTGCCCCTGCTGCACCGACGCAATGGCCGGTCATGCTCTTGGTGCTTGAAATTTTCATTTTGTAGGCGTGGTCGCCAAACGCATTTTTCACCATTTTAGTTTCGGTGGCGTCGTTCAAAGGGGTGGAGGTGCCGTGTGCATTATAGTATTGTACTTCTTCTGGGAGAACGCCCGCATCTTCTAAAGCACGAGTGATGGCTTTGCCACCGCCAACGCCAGTGGGGTTTGGACTCGTAATGTGGTAGGAGTCGCTAGAGGCACCGTACCCTACAAATTCGCCATAAATCGTTGCATTTCGTGCTAAGGCGTGTTCTAGCTCTTCTAGAATTAAAACGCCTGCGCCTTCTCCCATAATAAAGCCATTGCGGTCTTTATCAAAGGGACGGCACGCGGTTTTTGGAGAGTCGTTATGAGTAGAGCATAAAGCATGAAGAACAGCAAAACTACCGATTCCAAAACCGGTGATAATGCCTTCGGTGCCACCAGCAAGACAGACGTCTAATCTCCCGGAACGCACTAAATCTAAGCCGACGCCAAGGGCATCTGTACCCGAAGCACAAGCTGTTGCTAAAGTCCAAGACAGTCCATTAATTCCAAGTTGAATGCTCACGTTAGCAGCGGCTTCGTTTGGAATTAACATGGGAATAGCGAGAGGGGGAATGCGTTTAGGGCCGGACTTCAAGTACCTTTCAAAGGCTGGTTCTAAAACATCGTAACCACTTAAGCCATTGCCAGCAATGATCCCCGTTTTCTCTCCTGTTAACACCTCTTCAGAGAGCTTGGCGTCTTTAACGGCTTCTAATGAAGCGGCTAAAAGGAACTGTGTAAAGCGTGCCATACGTTTAGAGTCTTGTTTTGCAATACCGTGATCTTCTGGGTTAAAGTTTTTCACTTCAGCAGCGATTTGCACTGGGTGAGTTGAGGCGTCATATAGCGTTATTTTATCTATACCGCATTCACCACGGCGCACAGCGTCCCATGTTTCAGGAACAGACTTTCCAATAGAAGTGATGGCACCTAAGCCCGTAACAACAACTCTTCTTTTATTCATAGTTTCTCTCGTAAGGGGTTGATTTTAAGCATGTAATATCGCTTCTCGGTCTTTCTCCCGAATAGCAACGCGACGGATTTTACCGCTAATTGTTTTTGGTAATTCCGAAACAAATTCAATAAGGCGTGGGCACTTGTAGGGTGCTGAATTAGATTTTGCAAATGCTTGGATATCGATGGATAGCTCTTTGGTGGCGATGTATCCTTCGGCGAGAATAATCGTCGCTTTGACAATTTGGTTTCTCGCTTTATCATCGATGCCTGTGACCGCGCATTCCAGAACGGCGGGGTGCTGAAGCAATACATTTTCCACTTCGAAGGGGCTAATGCGATAACCGGCGCTTTTAATTAAGTCGTCTGTTCTACCGACAAACCAGATGTAGCCATCTTCATCTCTCCAAGCGGTATCGCCTGTGTGATAGAGGTTGCCTTCAAAAACCTGATCTGTTAATTTTTGATCGCGGTAGTAACCGGCGAACATACCAAATGGACGCCCGTTATTTAAGCGAACTACAATTTCTCCAATTTCTGCGGTGGTGCAAGGCATGCCATTGGGATGGACTATGTCGATCTCGTAGCCTGGAGCAGGTTTGCCCATGGATCCTGGACGAGGGTTCATCCAAGGGTAGTTGCCAATTGTAAGAGTCAATTCTGTTTGTCCATAGCCTTCTTTAAGAAAAATGCCCGTCTTTTTTAAAAAGCGATTAAACACTTCAACGGGAAGCGCTTCACCTGCTGTGGTGCAGTGATGCAAGTGAGACAGATCATATTTAGACATATCGAGCTGTACTAAGTAACGGTAAGCTGTTGGTGGGGCGCAAAAAGAGGTGATTTTATACTTTTCAATTTTTTCGAGAAGCTTCCCGGGGATAAAAGTAAGCATGTCGTAAGTGAATACGGCGCATCCAGCAATCCATTGCCCGTAAATTTTACCCCACATGGCTTTTGCCCAGCCCGTTTCTGCAATGGTAAGGTGCCTGCCATTTTCTTCGACGTTTTGCCAATATTTTGCGGTAACTATATGCCCTAGTGGGTAGGTGTAATCGTGTTGGACCATTTTAGGATAACTAGAGGTTCCAGACGTAAAGTATAAGAGCATGATGTCGGAGTTGTGGATGGCGCTTTCTCCGCTAGGGCGAATAAATTCAACAGGCTGTTTATCGAATTCTTTGTAGAACGATTCCCACCCGTTTCTATCGGAGCCAACGGTGATTAAAGTCTCAACGGTTGGTGACCCAGGGAGTGCCGATTCAACTTGTTCTTGGAGTGCTGGTTCGTCTAAAGTGACGATCACTTTAATGCTTGCTGAATTATTGCGATATTCAATGTCTTTAGTAGTGAGCATATTGGTCGCTGGTACGGCAATTGCTCCAATACGGTGGAGGGCGAGTAAAAAAAACCAGAACTCATAACGACGTCTAAGAATGAGCATCACTGCATCACCCTTTTTAATGCCAAGAGAGGTTAAGTAATGAGCCGTTTTTTGAGACGCCACGGACAATTCTTTAAAAGAAAAAAAACGTTCTTCGTCGCAGTCGTCACACCAAACAAGGGCTTCCTTATTTGGGTCTATTTCGGCGTACTTGTCAACAACATCGTAAGCAAAATTAAATTCGCTTGGCGTGTGAAGTGAAAAATGATGACGAAGTTCCTTATAAGAGTCAAATTCTGTACGATCCAAAAAATCATTTAGTAGCGTAGACATTTCGATTTTCCTTCTAAGACTTTAATACTTAATCGAACCTAAAATTAGGTTTTTTAAAATTTCTTTTAGGGAAAAAGGAGTGGAAATTAAAAGATAGAACGCATTTACTTCAATTTCTTTGTGTTATTGAATAGTGGCTCAATTATTAAAAGGAAAACAATAGAAAAAATTGTTTTAGAGGTTGAGAGTAGCACCGACTTCGCCGTGAACGTAAAGCTCGGGATGCTCTTTAGCGAGCATTTTCATAAAGTTTTCGCCAGTGCAATGCAAAGGCATCACTTTCTTAAACCCAGCAGAAATAATTTGCTCTAAAACGGCTTTTAGTTTTTGTGGCGGCTCCGCAGCGAGATGAAATCCACCGACAAGAGCGTAAAATGGCTTTGTAGGGAACAACTCTCTTGCTTTTGAAATGGCTCTTTCGATGCCGGTATGAGCGCATCCACTAATTACAGAAGTACCACGTTCTGTGGAGACGATTAAAATTTGTTCATCCACAAAATTATCTTTAAAATAAGTGTCGTTGAGTTTTTTAAAAAAGCGACAAGGCCCTTCTTTTTTTAAGGACTCGTCGATAAGGGATCCACTTGAAAATATATTGGGGATCAGCTCTTGAGGTGGTAAATAGGGTGTTGACATTGATGTAGGGAAGTCTTCGGGAATGCCTCCGTAACGCCATTCATTAGGTGCATCTAAAACCCACTTGGCTTCTAAAAGCGCGGGGTGAAAGTGAGGCTTTAAATTAGGGAATCTTTTTAACAAAGCAGGTGCACCGTTTGTGTGATCATAGTGGCCGTGGCTAAACGCGATCCATTCGGGGGGAGGATCTAAAAGTTGAAGTGTTTTAAGGTTTGAAAGGACTAAGTCACTTTTACCTGCATCAAAAAGCATTGCTTGATTTTTAGACTGAAAGTGTAAAGAAAGCCCATGCTCTCCAGGTGCGTTTTCATTACTTGAAGTATTGTCGATGACAACTGTTAATTTGACCGAAGTGAAAGCATTATTCATCTGGAGTCTCGCAGGGAATGCCGTCTTTACAGCAAGAAGGGTATTTTCCGATTGAAAATGGCTTTTGATCCACTATAGCACCCAAAAGAAGTTTGCGACCTTCTTCTAAAAGCCTTTGGATTGTACCTCTTGAAACGTTCATGCGTTCGCCTGCTTCAACTTGCTCCAAACTCTCTAAATAGCATAAACGTAACGCTTCAAAGGCATCTAATGGAATAACAACAGAAGGAGTCGAACCCATAGGAATGCCTCTAGGTTTGTAAGTCATGCCGGAGTTGTCTTCGCGACAGCAGCGGTGTTTTCTATTTCTGGACATCTTAGTAAAACCTTGTTTTGAGTCAAACTTATGTGCATATACACATAACTAATATAGTTAAAAGAAGAGAAATGACAATAAGCCTTTGGGCTTGACGTCGATTTTACTTTTTAAGTATTGATTAGAGAAAAAAGGCCGAAACCTATGGCGGTTAATATTAAAGAGCCGACTACGTGAAGCCCAACTACTGCTATTGCTGAGCTATAGTGACCTT
>DUVD01000050.1 GCA_012841225.1 Fibrobacter sp. | reverse complement strand
ATTGTCATTTAATTAAATTGCATTATTTGTTTATTCAAACCTTCGCTATTTGCTTTCCAACCAAATAACGCTTGATTCTTCATGAAAAAACAGGATTGCATAGATGGCATGCATGCACAAAAAAGCCTTATATTGGAGGGATGAGTTTTTATAGGTAATCTCAAGCTATTCTTAAGCTTTTTTCGCATAGAAAGTTATTTTGTTGTTTTGTATATTGCACCATAGGTGAGCTTCCCATTTTAGGTAAAACTAAAAAAGCATTTAACGAGTGACTCTTTTGAAAAAAAAACTTTTCAGCTTATTGATTACGGTTCTTTTAACCTCCACCTTAGAGGCTTTTCCTATTTATGGCAATCAAAGCCATATCCGCTGGAAAACGGTTTCCTCAGAACACTACATTTACAATTACCCGGCCGAGTACACGGAACACGCGGGTATAGTCGCCGCTTACGCCGAAGCCGTCTACGATTCTGTCGTCAAGCGCTACAGAAGCGACCTTCACAAAAAGGTCAATGTCAATCTTCACAACTCTCTTTACTCTAATGGAAATGCCATCCCTTCAGAAAATACGATTAACCTTTGGCTTACCAACTGGGATTTTAAAGTCAGAAGCTCTCACCACTGGTTAAGCGATGTCATCACACATGAGTTTTCTCATTTAGTTAGTATTGAAAATGGAAGTAAACTACCGCCATTTTTATATGGTTTGCAACTTTCTTACTCCGATTACTTCAACGAAAAAACAACTGCAGATTTTTTAACAATGATTCCATTTACACTGCAACCCTTATGGTTTGCGGAAGGCACTGCACAATTTGAATCTGCAAGAATGGGCCTTGACGCTTGGGATTCTCATAGGAACATGCTTTTGCGTACTGCCGCTTTGGAAGATGATCTTTTATCCCTAGAGTATATGCATCGCTTTGCCGATAACGGACTAAAGGCCGAACTCGGGCCCTACACACAAGGCTTTTCATTGGTCCGCTACATTACCGCCCATTACGGTGAGAATGCTGTGCCCAAGCTGTGGTCCGAAATGAGTCGAATTCATAGAGTCACTTTTGATGCCGCTCTCAAATCCGTTTTGGGAATTAGCGAAAAAGAGTTATACAACGCTTGGAAAAGAGAAATTGTCGAAACCTACGAAAAACAAAAAGAGTCTCTAGGGACTTTAGTCATAGGAAAAAAATGGACTACCGACGCCTTTTATCAAGATTTCCCCTTAGTAGTGGGCAAGCACCTTTATGGCATTTCCAATTTTGGAGGAGACTGGTTTGACGGGTCTCTCTTTAAAATACCAAAAAAACTAGATAGCCTTAGCGATAAGAAAAGTGCAAAAGATGGCCTTGTTTTGCTTGATTTTGAAGGAACCATAGACATTGCAGATTACGCTAAATCGGGATTTAAACCAAAAAAAGCGTGGTTCGAAAGAGGAATTAGCATTCGAGAATTTCCAAACCAAGGCCCTCTTCTCGCTTTCGTTAATTACAAAAATAAAGATAAAAATGGTCGCTCTTATTTTGATATAGACTTACTAGACACCAATGGCAAGAGCCAGAGTATTACCTCTTTTGCAGATGCCGTTTACCCAGACATTTCTCCCCAATTAAACGAAGTCGTATTTGCTCGGCGATTACCTAATTCTACTCGATTTGCGCTGAGTCTTGTTAAAATCCCAAAAAAGGGTAACGAACCAGAGGAGCCTCAAGACCTCTTTATCCCTCCCGACTCACTTATTTATTACAATATTTATAGCCCCAAGTACAGCCCCGATGGAAAAAGAATTGCCTTTAGTTTTTTTGATAACAAAGTTAGAGGCATCGCTATTATTGACAGAGACGGAAAAAACTTAAAATTCTTTTCAAAAGATAATATCGATTCTCGCGATCCGAACTGGATAGATAATCATCGTCTAGTATACTCTAACGACGGCAACGGCATCTTTAATCTTTTTGAATTTGATATTGCCACAGAACAATCAACTCCTCTTACAAATGTTCTTGGTGGTGCTTTTACTCCTGTAGTAGATTCTGGTGTTATTTTTTATACCGGGTACGACAAAGATGGGTTTTCACTATACTCTTTAGAAGTTAAAGATCAAGAACCCCTTGTACTTAAAGGCGAAAAAGCCCCTGCCATAAAAAAAGATCTAGAAATCCTAGACGTCACGCTTTATGGGGCCGAAAAAAACTACAAGGCCATTCCAACTATTCCTTTGCTTGTGCCATTACTCAGTTTTGAAGAAAAAGCACCGAATTTTTCTGTTACTGGAAACGGTCAGGTCGTTCCAAAAATGGGTTTGATCATGCTCCTTTCGGATCCGCTTAAAAAGAACGTTTTGCAAGTAGGGGGGTTACTCGAAATCACCAGTGAATTTGACTACATCAACTCCAGTGGTTTTAATCCAAGCTTAGCTAGAGACTTTTTTGCCTTAGTTGAAAACAGGAGCACGCCAGCGACTATTCAATTGAGCTACATGCACTCTAATAATGT
>DUVD01000296.1 GCA_012841225.1 Fibrobacter sp. | reverse complement strand
GTTAAAGCGGTGGGGTCGTTTTCTTCCGTTAGCATTATATGTGGAGTAACATCGTTGTTATCCAAAAACAAGAAATTGGTATGTAGGGCGAGCTCGCCTCGGTTTAAAAACCAACGCAAAGACGGCTGCAGGTGAATGCTACTCATGGCGATGTTTCTACCGCCAAAGGGAATGCTAGAAGAGTCTCTACCTAAAGTAAAAAAGGGCTGGTGGGTTACATCTTGATAGATAAAATCTTTAGAAAGTTTATTAGAAAAACTCACTATGCCAAGCTCTAGTTGAACGGAGTCGGTGGTTAGCCTTTGAAACTCGAGCTTTAAAGAATTGCCTCCAAATGCAAAACGCTCCCAAGCTAAATCGGTGACAGGAGTATCGACCGGGGTAATTCGAGCTACCGGTTCTAGTATTCCATTTTCGGCGTTGAGCCCAAGCGAATAAACGTCAAATTCAAGGTTACGAATATATAGCCCTGCTAACATAGAAGGGTAACGCCGCGAGATTGATCCTAAAAGCATGTTTTGGGACGCCATTTCGGGCGAACCTAAAATAGAGGTTCCTAGCACCCACTCGGCCTTTTGACCTTGTAAATCGTAAGTGCGTTGCAAAACTTCGGGTATGGAGCTAACAAGACGGCTCCCGTCCACTTCTCTGGAGGTGGGTTGTGGAGAATCGACTGCACCAGGAGCAAAAGTGATTGCCCAAAGTAAAATAAACGCTATGCGAGCGAGATGTTTAATATTTTGCATATACAATAGCCTGCAAATTAACTATTTTACGAGATAAGTATTTACAAAGGAATAAAAATATGCCTGCAATTCATCTTAGCGCCGAAAAATTTGATACCGTTATTGGTTCCGACCAGTTGGTTCTCGTTGATTTTTGGGCTGCTTGGTGCCGTCCTTGCCAAATGATGGGCCCTATTATGGATGAACTCGCCGATGAATTTGACGGTCGCGCTATTGTTGCTAAAATGAATGTCGACGATTGTAAAGAAATTTGCACGCGCCTTGGCATTACCAGTATTCCTAATTTCAAAATGTTCAAGAATGGTGTAGAAGTCGGCAATTTAGTTGGTGCCGTCCCAAAAGAGACCATTAAAAATCTTTTAGAAAAGAACATTTAAAGACTACTCTTTATAATGCTTGTTACCTTGCCGCTTTAAGCCCTTAAAGTGTACTTGGATAAATTGTCCATAGAACTCAAGTTTTATGGCGGTTTTTTGATATTAAACGTTTTATTTTAAACGTGATCAAAAAAGTTTACTTCAAGATCCCAACACACAAAAACGAGTGGCCGCCGCAAGGCGGCCGCTTGTTTTTTAAAGGCTAAAAGCGTTGTGAACCTCTCAATACTTTTTGATAAACCTGCTTTAAGAATAAGTCATTGGGACATATATCTATATAAATATAAAGCGTAGCATTTTTTTTAAGGTTCATTTTAAACATGAAACTCACGAACATAAAATCTATTCAAAATAAAAAATTAAAAGCGATCGCATTCATTTTACTAGCAGTTGCTTTTGGATTCTCTACTGCGACAGCGCAGGCAACACTCCCTACGGCTAAGTCCATTGCGGCAGAAATGGGCCTCGGCTGGAATATCGGTAATACCATGGAAGTGCCTGGCGACCCTACACTTTGGGGAAACCAAGTCCCCACTCAAAGGCTTATCGATTCGGCTAAAGCAGCCGGCTTTAAAACGATTCGCATTCCCACCGCTTGGGATTCACACGCTAATCAAAGCACTAATGTGATTGATGCCCAGTGGATGGCGCAAGTCAAGGCTGTTGTAGATTATTGCATTAAAGACAGTCTTTTTGTTATTTTGAACAGCCATTGGGATGGTGGTTGGCTCGAAAATGACATTACTGCGGAAAATCAGCCTGGTGCAAACAAAAAGCAAGAGGCTTATTGGCGTCAAATTGCTCTAGCGTTTAAAGATTATGGGCGCCATCTTCTTTTTGCTAGTGCTAACGAGCCCAATGCGAAAAATGCCACTCAGATGGCTATTTTGAACACCTATCACAAGACATTTATCGATGCCGTGCGCGCCACAGGGGGCAACAACGCTTCTAGAACATTGGTACTTCAAGGTCCAGAAACAGACATAGAAAAAACAAATCAGCTTATGAACTCGATCCCAGTGGATCACATTGCCGGGCGCCTTATGGCAGAAGTGCATTTTTACCCTTACCAGTTTTGCCTTATGGAATCGGACGCCGATTGGGGAAAGGTGTTTTACTTTTGGGGTGCAGCTAACCACTCTACTACTAATTTACAGCGAAACTCAACTTGGGGAGAAGAGAGTTTTGTCGACTCCGTTTTTAACTTGATGAAAGTGAAATTTGTAGATAAAAACATCCCGGTCATTCTCGGCGAATTTGGTGCAATGAAAAGAACAACACTTAATGGTGACGATCTAAAAAAACACTTGGCTTCTAGAGAATCCTTTTACAAATACGTTTCCAAATCAGCTAAACAGCATGGCTTGATTCCTGTAGTATGGGACACTGGATATAAGGGCGATAATAACATGACCGTCTTAGATCGCACCTCTGGCGCTGTTTATGACTTGGGCGTGATGAATGCGATGAGGCTTGGCCACGATATGCCTGCACTTGGTGGAGGGATTCCAGTCCCTGTAGGTCAAAACGCTATGAAGATCCTATATTCCGCTAAAGACTCGCTTTATGGACAAATTGATCTAGGTGTTGCAAAGAAAAACATAAGCGCTTATGATTCTATTATTGTTCGGGCTTATATTAACGGAGAGTCTACTTATCAAAGCGACGGAGAAACTCAATACGGGTTCTTAGCTCTAAATTTAGTAACCATGTCCAAAAATTATACCTGGCGTGAGCGCACTTTGGGAGAGCCTGTATTTGACAGCTGGCATAATTATAGTATACCACTTTCTGTAAACGACGCCGACTCTGCAAGGGCTTTTGTTTCGGCTGACCCTGCGAATATTGACTTCTTTGCTTTACAAGCCTATTCAGAAGCGTATCGCGGTACCATTTATGTGGACTATATCATTTTTGTAGACAACCAAGGCTCTAGAGACACGCTATACACCTTTGACCTTTTAGTGCCACAAAAATTCTCTGGCAACGTGGAATCGGTTTCTATAATTCCAGTAGCAAACGTCACTTCGGATAAAGAATGGGTTACAAAAACGAAAGCGTATATAACCACAGCGATTGCTTCAAAAAAGATAAGCACGCCTGCACTTCATTTTTCACTGTCGGGCAAAACCATTTCACTTTCTTTCGATTCAAAAGCTTCTGGAAAAGCGTCCATTAACTTAATGAATTCGCTTGGCCAAAATCTCGTTTCAAAAACAGTAGATACGCACGTTGGTCTTAATAGTGTTGATATTACCACAGAATACTCAGGCATGGCTATTCTTCAAGTGAATCAAAATGGGATAAAACAAATTACCCCTATTCGCTTGCGCTAATTCTCTTCCAAAACACAAAAAGCCTCTCCAAATCGGAGGGGCTTTTTTTTAGTATGTTTAAGAAGTAATGTTATATCATCAGTGAGGCTAAAATGAATTGGAATGAACAAGAATGGCATTGGACAAACGAAAGTCGAATGGTTATCCTTACCGGCGCTGGCGTAAGTGCAGAGTCTGGCATTGCCACTTTTAGAGACAGTGGTGGTTTATGGGAAAACCATCGCGTACAAGATGTAGCCACTCCAGAGGGGTTTATCCAAGACCCTAACTTAGTAATCGAGTTTTATAACCAAAGGCGCGCTGAGTTAGCTGGTGTGAATCCAAACCCTGCGCACCTAAGCCTTGCTGCACTTCAAAAAAAGCTGGGTGAAGAGCGCTGTTTTTTAATAACTCAAAATATCGACGACTTGCATCAGCGTGCAGGTTCTAGTCAAGTGCTTGCGATGCACGGTGAATTAAAAAAAATAAGGTGCTTAAATAATAAAAATCACGTTATTGATTTTGAAGGCAAGCAAACCAGAGACACACTTTGCCCAGAGTGCTCTTCTTTAATGCGTCCGCATATTGTGTGGTTTGGAGAAACGCCTTTTGAGATGGATCTTATTTTTGAACGCCTTAGAAACTGCACGCATTTTATATACATAGGCACAAGTAGCGTCGTTTACCCCGCTGCAGGTTTTAGAGACATAGCAAGAAGTAGTGGTGCTAAAATCCTTTGCATTAATCCCGATGGTAGTGGCGTTCCTAGCTCTGATTTTCTTATTGTAGAAAAAGCGGGCGAGGCTCTTCCTGCATTAAAGCTTGCTTAAAACAAGGTGACAAATCCGGAGTAGCTCTCTTTATCTTGAGTTACCTTTAGAATGTACACCCCTTTAGCAAGAGGAGAAAGAACCATCTCTTTTTGATTGGTAAAAGAAAGGCTCTTTTTTCCGTTGGTGCTGTAAATCTCGACCATTAATGAAGCCGTGTTTGGGGTGTCTATGTGAAGCGTTTTTGAGCGCGCATCGTAGAAGTGTTTTAACCCGCGTAGCATTTTAGGCATAATGCTTGTGGGTTTTTCTTCTAGGGTGATTTTGTCGATGTTGGGGCCGTCATTTGCATTTATGGTTAGGAGTGAAATACTACTGATTCCTTTAGGGAGTACAAGAGTAACCGGTTTTGTTTGCCAAGAAGTCCAGGCTCCAGTGGGCTCAAAGTCAACAGAAGCTAGCTGTGTTTTTCCATTCACCAAAATACCGAGTTGTCTATTTACATCACTACCATTGGCGTAGGAGATTAAGACTTTGGCCTCGTGAGTGCTGTCAGCGTGTATTGGAATTTCCACTCCAGAACCGATTTGCGGGTGCACATTGATGTAGGCATCGCCAGTAAAGCCTGTATTTTTGGTTTCGAGTATGGCGTCTTTAATTAAAACACCTGTTTCTGCTTGGTAGACCATTTTATCTGTGGGCATAAACGCCGCTTGAAGAGAAACAGGGGCGGTTAAAGAGTTGATTTTCCAAGTTAATTCGGTGCCGCTGTAATCGCCAGACCACTTCGTAAAATGCCATCCTTTTGTGGGGCTTGCTACAAAGGAGACAGATGACCCCTCTATAAGAGAATTTCCCGGTGGTGTTTGTACAACAGACCCCCCTAAAAAAGCCGTGGCGTCAATTGCGTAATAAGGGCGTGGGTCTTTGACAGCGGCAACGGAAGCCGCTCCAAGACCGCCCATGGCGTTAGCGGCTCGCACGGTAATCAAATCTCCAGTGGCGGCACTAGAAACATCAAATGAATTGACGATGGTGTTTCCCATGTACTTTTCATTTTTAAATACAACCCAACAGAGAGCGTTCTCGTTCGCGTCCCAACGCACTAAATTGCCTTCTAATCTAGCGTTTGGTGCTCCTTGTTGTTTAGCGAGGTCTTTAGGGCGCCATTGATCATTGCCGCCGAGTACGTTTTCTACCGTATACTGAGAGGCCTCTGCATCGGAAAGGACTGGATTTAGCTTGACCGTATTTCCATCTTTTGTGTAGTCCGTGCGGCGTTTACTTAAATTGATTAGCCCTCCAGATGCATTTTTACTTTTGTACTCGGCAAAAACTTGAGGTACAGAATTCATAGGATCACCCCAGCCCTTCTCGTCTGGGAGCTGATTCATAGTGGTGTTAATAAAAACGGCTTTAGCGGTATTCCAAGATCGGCCTAAAGTATAACCAGAAACGTTTCCGTCGATTGTGCAACTGTTAAAAACATAGCCCCAGGCAGATGTAGTTGATGGTGCTGTCATGGCACTTTTTTTCAAATTAAAAAAGCGAGATTGCTCAAAAAAAACATCACCACTCCCACAAATGTAATCCGTGGTCCCGTGAATCTCACCTGTTTCCCAATAGGTTCTGGTTCCTTTGGTGTAGTAAGTATCTTGGGTGCTTAGTAGTTTTACGTTTTTATAGATGTACTTGTTGCCTTGCTCTTGTACGGCAACGTGGCGTCCTGTTTCTTGATAAGAAGCGGTGTTGCCGTAATTTGCTTTATTGTAAATAGTAAGGTCTTGTAAGTAGAGATTGTCTGCTTTGTAAAAATAAAGTGTGGCCGTAATGCCAATGCCTTCATTAATGGACTTATTAAAAATGATCGTTTTATCGGTGCTTTGGCCAATAAATGAAACATTAGAGGTTGAAAAAGTTGTTTTTTGATTTTCAT
>DUVD01000049.1 GCA_012841225.1 Fibrobacter sp. | reverse complement strand
TTAAAAATAATCGCACATACCACTTCTCAAAAGATTGGCGACGGATCACAAAACGAATAGGTCTTGGGGATGCCATTTGCAATAGCGCCCAGTCAATATAAGAAATATGGTTTCCAACTAAAAGTACAGGGCCTTCCCAAGGCACATTGTTAATGCCACGCACATCCATGCGATAACGAGTCGAAAGAATGAGTTTAAGAAACTGACGCAAAAGTGATTGCGGAAGCTCGAGCAAAGCCCAAACCGTGCCTATTAGACAAATGACGCCCAACACAAAAAAGAGTTTGTTAAGCGATATATTCAAACCATAAATAAGAAAAAGGACTAAAGCATAAAAAACAATCATCACCGTATGCTGCACTGCATTACTAATTGAAATAACGTGTCCCGCAGATCTAGGCTTTGTATTATACAAAAGCATTGAAGTCACTGGAACCACAAAAACACCCCCAAAAAAGCCTAAAGCAAAAAAAGCAGCCAAAGACACCATTGGAGGCAAAACAGGAATCAAAAAGATGCTAATAGAAGCGCCCGCTGTGCCAAAAGGAATCAGCCCCGTTTCAATAAAAGCCTTAGACATTTTAGCAGCGTAAATACTACCGACGATTAAACCAATGGTGCTGTAAAAAATCCCTTGCTTCAATAGATTTTCGATATCAAACTGATTGGTTTGCAATTGGTTTTGAAAAATAAAGACTAATAAAAATACGATGAGCCAAAACATAGAAAGGCCAATAATAGACTGACGAAGCGCCTTGTTTCTCCATACTTTACTGACCTTACGGCGAGCAAAATTGAAGTTGAAATAACGACTCCATTGAAACTTTAAGTCACTCGCCGTGCGCCCAATTTCTGGCAAGTACCTAGAGAAAAAAACAGAGCCAAGTGAGAATACAAAAATACTAATCGAGATAGGAAAAACACCGTTTAGCACCTCTTGGGGAGCAACCGCAAGTTGAGGAACAAAGCGATGGAAGAAATAACTAGTCGACAAGCCGACTGCGGCGATGCTCACAATAGAGAACACTGTCAGTAGAGCTGTACCAGATGAAATATACCGAACACCTACCAATTCTTTTAAAAATCCGTATTTCGCGGGAGACAAAAAAGCATGCACAGTAAAAAACAAAAAGGCAAATACATAGGCTAGATGAATTAGCCCTTCGTAAAATGAAAAGCAAACCAACAAAGAAAGTGGTAATAGGATTAAAGAAATAACAAAAAGCACGCGTTCTTTAGGATGCTTGTCGGAAATGTGGCCTGCAGGAGTCATTACCAAAATAAAAGGCAAAAGGAGAAGCAGGTGTAAAACATAAAGCTTAAAGGATTGGTCTGCATCGGGGCTAATCCTAAACAGGGCGAGCTGCAACAAAGCCATTAATGCCGTAACCGATGCTATTTGAGTAAAGACTAGTCCAAAAAACGGAAGAAAACCTTTTATTTTATTCATTCAAAAGATCCTTTATTTTAACAATTTAATAATAGAAAATCTGAAAAAAAAAAGATTTTTATGTTTGTTTCAGCACATTAAAAGAGTAAAATGAAGAAAACCCCCTAAAAAGGGGGTTTTGAAGATAATCGTATTGTAAAAAGTAGGCGCCTACTGCGGTCTCTTGAAGCCAAACGAAGAGAGGAAGTCTTCCTTAACTACTTTTTTAGTGCCTACTGGAGTTTGATCCGGTAAAGTACATTGTTGGGTGAAAGTCATCTTTATCTCTGTTTTAAATAGATAGGCGCTAGTAGCAAGGAGACGATCTTTATGATCGCGCAAATGGCCATCAACACCTGGCTTTAATTCAAAGTACATCTTTACTACTCCAGCTGCATTCACATAGTCTTGAGATTGCAATTCTGGACTAAACTTATACAAGTCTATAAAGCTGCCTAAAGAAGAGTAAATCCATATACTCATACCGAAATTAATCTTATACAGCGGTGTTGCCGAAGGGTCAGAGAAGTCAAATTTTTCCTTGAACTCTTCAGAACAATACTTTGAAACATAGTCGCTAACAGTAACTCTGGTACGATCCCAGCCGCCACCTGCTTCTATAGCAATCATACCATCCGCTTCGATTAAGTCATCCAAAGAAGCTAAACCACCAAAAGCGGTTAAAGAAGGTAATTTGGCATCGATTTCTAGAGTAGGCCCTAAGTGTGAGCCACTTAAACCAGGATATGGTTCTTCCCCACTACCCTTTACAGTACTACCCGAAGCCTTTCCAATAAGCACCTCTTCTTCTGTATTAGTGTTCACATTCAAAATACTAACACCAAAGCGATCATCTTTAGCAGGGGGATCATCTCGTTGAAATTCCTCCCGCTTTTTGTCGGTCATTTCAATCAAGGGCTCTTGCATAGAAACGACAATATCTTTTGCATTTTTCATCATAATCATAACGGTATCAGCAGTTTCGTTACCTGCCTTGTCTCGATAAGCGCGGATAATAAGGTTAATACCTTTATTTAAGCTTTGAAGATTCAACGTGTCTTGTTCTATACCATCAACAGTCCAACGCACATCTAAAGAAACCGAGGAGACTGTCACCCCATTTACTGGACTAATAATTTGCACCACTGGTGGCAATTTATCTAAGACGATATCGATTGTCTTTTTAGCGGTGTTCCCATATTTATTGGTATAGTCATAAGTCAAGTGATAAAGAATACTGTCGTCTTTAGGATCTTTGATGATCTGTCCCTTAGAATCAACCGAGTAAGAGACAAAGATTTCGTTTTTCTTTTTATCCACATAAGTATACCCAACCGAATAAACGGCATCGGTAGCGGCATCTTTAATCAGTTTCCCAGTACGACGATCGGCAACGTAAGAGACAATTACATCCTTGCCGTTAATGACCGTAAGATAAGAAATTTGAGCAGTCGTGCTATCCTTATGGAGATCATAAGAGACGGTGATAGCCGCGCCTTTTACGGTCGTTTCATAAGAGGCTTTTTGCTCCTCATTTACAGAAGAGTATGTCAAGTCTTCGCTTGTCTCAAAGCGCCAAGCATCGGCTACCTTACCTAGTGTTTCAAAAACAGAGGCGGGCACTTTAACCGTCTGCAAATCAGCAGAAATTTTGAAATCGGTAATAACCGGTTTTCCATCAATTCCTGGGTCCGTCACCGTCACCAGAATCTGATTTTCATTACGATTCACATAGAAGGCGGAGTCACCCTTCTTTTTTTGTTCGACGATCGTTATACCAGAAACTTTGGCAGGATCATAACCTTCTGGATAAAGGACAACACCAGGAGTTTTTGTGTTCACATAAACGATTAAGGTATCATAACCACAAAAGTCTTTGTGTTCGACACAAAATTCCTTAATAATAATGTTATATCCATCGACCAAAATGGTATCGCCAAAGTTACGGTCTCCATCTTCAGTCCACTCTAAATCGATATAAAGAGTGTTGATATAAAGCGTATCTGGATTTTGGTAAATGGAGTCTATTGTAGTAACCGTAATAATTTTAACTTCCGCTGTTTCTATTACGTTTGTTACCACAATTTCCACATTAGCTGTATCGGATAAACCACCAGGATCAGTGCCTATGACTTTTATGGTATAAGACGTGACCGATTCATAATCCAGAGAAGCACCTGCCTTGAGATAAACATCTCCAGAGCTGGTGATTTTAAACTTTCCACTCGTATCGGCAAGTACTACAAAAACAAGAACGTCGTTCTCTGGGTCGGTATACTTTACAGAGCCAATTTTAACTGCCGAGGTCGCATTTTCTGCTACATAAAACTTAGCATTGGGAATAGTCGGCGCTTCGTTCAGGTCGTTAATGGAGATGGTAACTAAAGCGGTATCGTTGCTAAATCCATCTGTTACCACCACACGCACTTTATAAGTTTTTTGTTCCTCGTAGTCTAAGTCACCATCAACGGTAATTACACCATTCGGATCAACCCTAAATTTTTTACCATCTTGGTCTTGTACAATAGTGTAATCTAAAACAGGAGAATCGACATCGGTGGCCGTCACTGTAGTGACAACGGTACCACGAGGCACATTTTCATCAATATCGACGTTGGAGTCATCGATAACTGGAGGTTCGTTGACGTCGAGAATAGAAACGGTAAACGTTTTCACCAATTTAAATTCACCGTCACTCACTTCAATATCGATCGTATAACTATTAATGTCTTCGTAATCAAAAACAATCTTTGTAGTCACGCGACCCGTATTTGGATTAACCTCAAACAAATCTTCTCCAGAGCCGCCCACAATCTTATAGATGAGAGTGTCATAACGGTCTTCATCGACTGCCGAAACCACACCCACTGATGTAGAAACGGGTTCGTTTTCTGAAACTTCAAGAATAGCGTCATTCCACACCGGTGGCTCATTTACATTTTTTAAGTTGATATAAATGGTAGCTGTAGATTCTAAACCACTAGGGTCTGAAACCATCACCTTAAGGGTATAAATGGAATCCATTGTATCGTAGTCGAGAGAATTGGATGCACGAACGGTAATTTTGCCGTTAGCCTCCATTACAAAAAGATTCTCCTCGTTGCCAGAAAGAACAGTATACGTTAAAGGGTC
>DUVD01000295.1 GCA_012841225.1 Fibrobacter sp. | reverse complement strand
CCCTTCCAAGAAATGATCTCGATAAAACTTTAAAACAAGAAATAAGAAAACACCAAATATTACCCACTTCATGCTTTGAAGAGGAGATCCAACTAAATTGTCGGTAGCATACAAGAATAAAAGCCAAACCACCTGAATAACGCCTAACAAGGCGCCATATTTTAAAGTAAATTGATTTCGCGCAGTGCGTTGATCATCCATAATCGCATATATAAAACATTTGTACACTCAAAAATATTAAAGTATTGCTACAAAACGCCTTTTTTCACGAACAACTATTTAGTTAACTTTTTTAACATTTCAACAACCACTTGATTTTGAATACTCTGAGAACAAAAAGCAAAAAAAGAAGAATTTATTTGTCTCAAACCCTTGCAGACTATAAAGTTTTTTCTACTTTTGTCCGCGGGTAAGTCCTATACGACCAGCTCCTGCTGAACTCCCCCAGGTCCTGACGGAAGCAAGGGTAGGTGGTTGTAGCGGTGCGATATAGATAGCTTACCCACCAGCCGATGTAGCTCAGTTGGCCAGAGCAGCTGATTTGTAATCAGCGGGTCGGGGGTTCGAATCCCTCCATTGGCTCACTATTTATTGATGATTAAGGGGGGATACCAAAGTGGCCAACTGGGGCAGACTGTAACTCTGCTGTCTTACGACTTCGGAGGTTCGAATCCTCCTCCCCCCACACCCGAACGGCAAAGTCATTACTTCTTAAAAGTGTGGCTTTTTTTTATGCTCAAAATTTACCTCTCCACTTTATAAAAACAATTGTAAACTTTTTCTCCATTGGTAGGTTTACTTCATATAACCAAAAAACATAAAATGAAGACCTATTTAATTAGTGCCATAAATGCCCTTACCTTAATTTTGATAGGCATATGGGGATATTCTGTTTCTGACAATCCATCCTTCACAGCTTTCATACCTGTAATAATTGGCGTTGTGCTGTTGCTGTTTGTCAGAGGTGTAAAAAACCATGTGAGAATATCATTGGTCATTGCTTCTATTTTGACTCTCGCAGTTTTGGGAGGTCTTATAAAGCCTCTGACGGGAGCTCTAGGTAGAAATGACTCAGCATCCATCGCCAGAGTTGTAATTATGATGATTACTACAATAATTGCAATCATAGCTTTGATAAAGGATCTGATTGTAAAGCGAGGATAAAAGCTTCAATATTTTCATTTCAATAAGTGAAATAATTTTTGTACTTTTGTCTTATTAGAAACGTATCATTTTATTGGGGCTGACATGGATTTGACAGCAAGCCTAGGTGGTATGTAAGCATGTCGAGCAATGAGGTATAATCTCGTAAAACATAAATCTCACACTTTTTAACTGGCGAAAATAACTACGCTCTTGCTGCTTAATCGAATTATAGTAGATTAGCTTCATCCCTGCTCTAGGAGCTTGGACGAGACATTTCCCGAGTGCCAATTCCTGAGGCGGCTCGATATGGAGATGTGGAAATATCGGGAATAGCTTGCGAGCAGCCTCTGCTCAATAGCGAAACTTATAGAGGATAAGGAGTTGTCAGGGCGTCTG
>DUVD01000048.1 GCA_012841225.1 Fibrobacter sp. | reverse complement strand
TCTCTAAATCCATACTTAGAATCGTAAGTCCAGTCAGCATGACCAGGGCGATACCATTGTACCATATCGGTGTAATCGTGGCTGCGCTGGTCCTCGTTAAGGATCATAAGAGAAATGGGAGCACCGGTGGTTTTACCTTCAAATACGCCAGACAAAATATCAACTCGATCTGCCTCTTTTCGAGGAGTAACCATTAAATTTTGCCCAGGGCGACGTCGATCTAGGTGTTTTTGAATATCTTCTGCACAAAGAGGCATTCCAGAAGGACAACCGTCGACTACAGCACCAATTGCCTTACCGTGAGATTCACCCCAGGTAGAAACCGTAAAAACTTTTCCGAATATACTTGACATGCAGAAAATATAACAAAAGACAAATATTTTTCTCGCTTTATCGGTTTAAGACCCTATTATTAAACATATTTTACTATGTTTTTTACAGGTCTCAAGGAGGAAGAATGCAAAAGAAAGCATTCCTTTTTATAATTTTGACTCTGTTCTTTGTAACGGACGTGTTCTCGCAAAAGCAAGATCAGTTTGCTGGTATTGTTTTTGGTTTGAGCAGGCAAGAAGTCATTGAAGAAATAATGCTTCTTGGCTACGATCCCTATGGCCAAGTCGGCTCTGCAAGCGATCGGGTGATCATTCCTGTTTACATCTTAGCAGAACTACCAGTTCAAGTCGACTTTCTTTTTAATAAGAACGAAAAGTTTTTTGCTTTTGAAATCCGAACAGGACGCATGGAACAAGCTCGTCTAAATAAGGTTTTTGATGCGGTGGCTTATATGTCAGATCATTTTACCGCTAGATACGGAAAACCATCTAAAGAGCCTACTCTTAAAGATTACGACCTTAAGGCTAATGTGCACAATATTTATCAAGAATGGTTTGGCGTTAAATTTTTAGACATCTATACGGCCATTATTCAAAAAGATGGACGCTACTATTCTATCGGGTCTGTGACGCATCGGACTCTCGCTAAAGAGAAGCACGGCGACGCCAAGCGAAACCAGCCTAACAAAGAAAAACGCCCCGCATTTTAGTTTTTTTTAATTAAGGTGGCAGGGTCTGAGCAAATCCAGCAATGTCGATCATTTCCTCTAAAGAAATTTCATCTATATAGGCTAGCATGCCTCGCCCACCGTCGCCAAAGTTCATCAGGTACCAAAACGTCGGCATATCGTTAAGCGCCGTAGTTCCAAGGTAAGTCGGTGACTTCATAGGCGTAAAATTAACACGTCGGCCGTCATCTCCATGACACGCCCTGCAATTCATGTAAAAAAGTTCAGCCCCACGCTTTAAGTTAGCTCCCTTAATCTTCTTGTTTTCATCTAAAAGGTTGTAAACAAGATAAGCCATGCGAGCATCCTCACGGGTAAGCGTGTCTCCCCTAGAAGCCTCAACAGGCTTTGCATTAATCGATTTAGCAGGACTAGCGCCGTCACCCGCAAAAACGGTGCTTCCTACGAAAGCGCCGTAAACAAATACTAAAATAAAGCCCAACCAGGCTTTTCTTGTGATTCTCATTCCATCAATTTATATTTTCTTATTCATGAATAGAAGTACATTATTTTTTTCCTTTTTTTTTATCATGACGACTAACACTTTTTCAGCAATAGCCACAGTGTGTCCTGCGGACACTTCTTCCATAGAGCTTTACGGTAGGTGGCTCATTGAAAAAACGGTGGCTCGAACCAGCGCTCCAGGTGCAAGCATTCAATTTGCATTTAAAGGTTCAGCCATTTACGCAGAGCTAGAAGGCGATGCTTATTGGCAGGTCGAAATCGATGGCGAAGAACAACCCTCCCTTTTAACCGGATCACGCCAAAAATACGCCTTAGCCGAGAATCTTTCGTCAGGTAAACACCAGGTTACTTTGTCTAAGAAATCAGAAACCTCAAACGGTGAAATTCGATTTTACTCTCTATCTACAGACGAAAATGGCGAGTTTTCAACTCCGCGAAAGCGTCCGCAACGGCGGTTGGAATTCATCGGCGATTCTTTTACTGTGGGTTACGGCAACGAAGCTCAAAACGCCACGGACGGCGATGTTTTTGAAAAGACCAACACCACCAAAAGTTTCGCTTATCTCTTAGCTCAAAGCCTTCGGGCTGACTTGCAAATCAACGCCTTTAGTGGTCGCGGCCTAGTTCAAAATTACGCCAACCATACTCCCGAGTGGCCTGCTGTAAAATTATACGAACATGCCGTTCCTGGCATTGCCGAGAAAGACCCCAAAACACCGCTTTGGGATTTCAACCAATGGCATCCTCATGTCATTGTTCTCTTCTTGGGTATAAACGATTTTCAGGGTGATTTCCCTCACACCCCGACTGCTGTTTTCGACGCCGCCTACAGCGCTTTTTTAGACAAGCTTCGCTCTAAACATCCAGGGGTTCAGTTTTTACTTTTAAGCACCAAAGTATGGCCTAGGGACGACTTAATTCCTAGAATAGACGCCATCACTAAAGCCCAGAAAGCCAAAGGCCACCGCGACATTGAGCACCATGTTCTCGCCACCGAAAACACTGCCCTAGATGGACACCCTAATTTGTATTCTCATCAAAATATGGCTAACCAAATTCGTCCTATTATCGCCCGGCTTGGAAAATGGCTACAGCGCTAAAACTTGCCGTTTTTAGAGGGTTTCAGAAGCCAGAGTTTCTATTTTAATGTATCTTATGGTGAGGTTGTTAGTGAGCTTAAAGAAATAAAATAATGTTACAAAAGATTTTAGCCATGTTCCGTATGAACATATTAATCTTTGCGTTACTGTCCCTTACAGTGATTACTGTTCTGGTATACCGTAATGGCATGGATAAAATCTACAATATCAACCTAGCTAACTATCCTTACATTATTGCCACAACCGACTCTATAGATGGAGGCCGCTCTTCCATCAATATGACTCGTACAGACTCCTCTATAATTGTGGACTACGAGCTGAAAGAGGGTTCTCCCTATCCTTACGCTGGCATTCAAATCTATTTAGGTGACGGCAAATCCAAAGGCAAAAATTTTGCAGAATACGACAGCATTTTCCTATGGTTAAAACCCAGAGGAGAGGGTTCTGTGCGTCTTTATCTTAGAGGCTGGGATAGCACCATTTCAAAACTGGACGAACCCGTCTCTCTTAAATTCAATGAATTAGAGTTTTTTCCTCTCGAAGAAACTTATCCCGCTGTTTTTGTGCCAGAAGAATTTCGTGTTGCCGGTTGGTGGGTAGCACAACATAATGTTAACGTACACAAAGCACGAGTTGATTTATCAAACATTCCTCTTATAGAGGTTCAAACTGGAACAGCAGCGCCACTCGGTTACGGCACCTTAGAAATAAAAGGCATTTCTTTTAAAGGAAAAATCATTTCCGAATTAAAAGTAGCCTCCATTTTGGTTGGCATTTGGTTTATATCCTTCTTCATTATTTTAGTCATTCGCTTTTTGGACTACAGCCGTGAACACGCCGCCAACAAGCGCAAAAGAGAAGAACTTGAAAAGAACTTAAAAGCACTCGAAATCGAAAAAGCCGACTTTGAAAAATTAAGCAAAGAAGATCCTCTTACTGGTTGCTTAAACCGCGCTGGTTTCACGAGCGTTCTAACTCGAGAGCAAGAGCGCCTCAATAAGCAAGGGCATCCTGTTTCCTTTGTCATTTTAGACATCGACCACTTTAAAGAAATCAACGACACTTTTGGACACACCACTGGTGATGATGTCCTTGCTAACCTGTCGAAGCTCATTCAAAGCAAAATTCGAAACACCGACGTTTTAGTACGATGGGGCGGCGAAGAGTTCGTCATCCTGTGTGGAGACACGCCTCTTCAAAATGCGCAATTCCTCGCCGAGAAATTACGTCAAGCCATTGAATCAGCAGAGCTTATTCCCGAACGCACCATAACCTGCTCTTTTGGCGTTGCCGAAATGATCCCCGATGAAGACGCAAAAAAGCTATTTGACCGCGCTGACAAAGCTCTTTACGCCTCTAAAGAAAGCGGAAGAAACAGGGTCACTAGTGCTTCATTCAAAAAGAAATAAGAGTATGAAACACATTTTATTTTATTGTAGCTTTTTTTTGGTTATTTCTATTCTCTTAAGCTCTTGCGCAAAAAAAGAGATCTTATTTGTGCCTTTAAAAATTGAGTGGTTTGAATACACTGGCGACCTCTCTAAAATGGCTAAGGGGCTAACGCCCGCTTTAGCACAAGACTCAATAGAGAACCTATGCTTTATTGAGATGACTAGAGTGCTCTTGGAATCGCCACTAATACAACAACGAGCTAACCAAGAGATTTCTTTTGATACTCAGTACTACCGTTACCAATACAAAAAAGAAGTATCTATACGCTTTCTGGGCCGCTTATCCGAGCCAGAGCATCAAACCACTCTAATAACAGAACCCATGAAGCAGCTTCTTAATCCAGAAAATGAAATTGCGGCTTGGACAGCACGTTGCAACGGTAAAGGTCAAATTAAAGACTTTTCTTTTAATGGGCAAAAAGCCAAGCGCCAACGCGTCGCAAAATCTAATCGATAAAGAACTTGCTTTTATCAAAATAAGCGATTAAAATCACTTGTTGTAAATACAAACAACACCCATCGCCTATAAAAGCATCTTTTGAAATGGTTTTTGAGGTATTTTATTAAAGTGAAACCAATTTTTGAATATACAGATTACCGCAAATGGTTGCGAAACGCCTTTGAAGAATTCAAAAGACAAAAAACGGTTGTCTCTTGGCGTTATATGGCAATGAAACTAAATGCCGACCCAGGAAACTTACTTAGGATATCTCAAGGGAAAATCCACCTAGCGACGACCATGATTCTCCCTGTGGCCGCTTTTTTCGCGTTAAATGAAAAAGAAACTGCATTTTGGACGGAACTCGTTTATTTTGGTCGAGCTAAAACAGACAAAGAAGCCCTCTCTCATTACGAAAAAATGCAAGTTTTAAAAGGCATTCCACTAAAAAGGCTCGAAAAGAAGGAACTCGAGTTTTACAGGCATTGGTACTATAATGCCATTCGATCCATCATTGGCATTTGCAATTTTGACGGCGATTATTTAGGTTTAGCAGAGGCCTGTACTCCTACAATCACAGAAAAGCAAGCAAAAGATGCAGTAGCTCTTTTGGCAAGTCTTAAAATGATTGAGAAGGATGCGGATGGTTTTTGGCGTGTGACGGATACCTTTGTTAGCACCGGTGGCAACTGGCGCTCCGAAGCGGTAACTTCTTTTCAAAAGGAAACTATCTCACTCGCTAGAGAATCACTAGATAGGCACCACGCTTCACTTAGGGATATTAGTACGGTAACTATGACATTTGATATAGACGACATTGCTTTAATTCGAGAAAAGATTAAAGAATTTAGAACAGATATTTTGAGGTTATCTCAAGAGGGTACTGGTGATAATGCCGTTTTTCAATTAAATTTGCAAATGTTTCCTTTAGCTATCGTTAAAAAAATTCAGGAGAAGTCACCATGATGTACAGACTCCTTCTACTTCTACCTACAGTTCTTTTTATCTCATGCACGACAGAGCCTGTTGCAGGAGGTCCTGGCAGCGAGACTACTAATGGTATCATCGCTCAGGTTTTTGATTCGGAAGGAAACCCCGCCATTAATGCAAGCATGGCACTTCGAAAAGTCAGCTATTCCCCAGAAACACCCATCTTATTTGATAAGGTGATTTCGCCAGATATTCTTGCCGACTCTGTTGGAAAAATCGCTTTAGATTCCGTTCCCGACGGCTTCTATCGGATAACCATTGAACAAGATGGTGAAATGCTCTCTCGCGAAATTACTTTTAAGGACTCGCTAAATTTAGGAAAATTATACCTAAAGAAATCAGGCTCGTTTACCGGCTCTGTGGCATTACCAAGCGAATCTAAATACGCATGGGTTGGTATTTACGGCCTAGATCTTTTGGTTAAAACCGACTCTTTAGGCAATTTCACACTTCCTGAATTGCCTGCAGCAGACGATTCTCTTTCGCTTTATATTCGCAATGAAGTCTATCAAGATACACTTCGCGAAAAGCATATTTTTATTAAGTCTAACCTCGACTTAAAAGAGTCCAATGAAACGTTATTGCAAGACTTTGAAGGCACATCCTACGACGATTGGTACTTCTCCCGCGATACCGTAAACGCCATTATTAAATCGCCATTAATTTTTAATGATGGCATCATTTATGACTCCACTAGGCAATCTAAGGTTTTTCACGGCTCTTACGAAATGAAGCTTACTTGGGCTTGGGTGGTTTTTGGCATGACAATTAAAAATGGCCCGCTTAACTTTAACCAGTTAGATTCTATTTCTTTCAGGGCTAAAGGAAATGGTTTTATTCGCGTTCAATTAGAAAACTGGGATAAAGAAAGTGAAGTCGCTGGTACGAATTTAAAAACCTATTCTCCTTACAAAATGCTTACACTAGACAAGTGGTCTTACATTGTGGTTAAGCCCGAGAACTTCTGCGAAGTAATCGATGAAAACACCAATTGCGACAACTGGGAAGCGACCAAACGCTATGTAAAGCAAATCCATCTTTTTGTGAATTCAGGTACTGATGTTTACATTGATGATATAAAGCTTTATGGCGTGCAATTCTAAAATTTTTGATATCTAATCTCTCTGAAATTAAATATCTTTGGCTATATGCAAAATTTAGAAACCGAAGCGACAAACGCCTCAAAATACTTATCTCTAGTCGCCAGAGAAGCTGAAGAAAAATTTAATGAGCACTTGCCGGTAGCGACAGATGCACCATTCAAGCTTCATGAAGCGATGCGCTATTCTATGTTTGCCGGCGGCAAAAGACTTCGCCCCGCGTTAGCTTACGCTGCATTTGAACTATTCGGTGGCAAGGGTGACTCCATCTGGTATGCGAGCAGTGCCCTCGAAATGCTCCACACGTTCTCACTCATTCATGACGACCTACCATGCATCGACAACGATGATTTTAGACGTGGCAAGGCAACTGCACATAAGCAATTTGGCGAAGGCACTGCCGTTTTGGCAGGAGACGCGCTTTGCATTTTAGCTTTTGAGTTAATGGCCAAAACAAGAAAAGTAAATGCCATCGAAACCTTGGCAAAAGCACTTGGTAGCTATGGCATGATCGGCGGCGAAATTACCGACATCGAAAGCGAAGGAAAGGACGTTGATTTAGAAACCGTTGAGTACATACATTACCACAAGACAGCAGCACTAATCGAAGCGTCCCTTATGGTTGGGGCACAATTGGCCGATGCATCCGATGCCGACATCAAGAAGATTCAACAGTTTGGAAAAGCGATAGGACTAGCGTTTCAAGTAGTCGATGATATTTTAGACATCGTTTCCACTACCGAAGAGTTAGGCAAAGACGCCGGCTCTGATCTCGAAAAAAGAAAAGCGACTTATCCTGCCATTATCGGTTTAGAGGCTTCGCGTGAAAAGGCTCACGCTTTTTATGAAGAAGCCATAGAAATTTTAAAACAATTACCTGGAGATACCAGCGTCCTCCGATCCATCGCTGCTTATATTATTACTAGGGTAAATTAAATGAATTTAAAAGAAATCCAGAGTCCTCAAGATATCAAGGGCTGCTCTATAGAAAAACTCAATGAACTAGCAAAGCAAGTTCGTGAAAAAATTATCAGTCAAATAGCCGAGCACGGCGGGCACTTGGCTTCTAGCCTTGGCGTCGTTGAATTAACAATCGCTTTACATTACGTTTTTAATACCCCAGAAGACATTCTAGTTTGGGATGTGGGTCACCAAGCTTACGTTCACAAGCTTTTGACTGGACGTTACGATCGTTTTGATACATTGCGTCAACAAGGTGGGTTGTCCGGTTTTTTGAAACGCTCTGAAAGCCCTTACGATGCCTTTGGAGCTGGCCATGCTTCGACATCAATTTCTGCTGCGCTTGGCTTTGCCGTCGCGCGCAATCACCTCGGCAAGAAACACAATGTAGTGGCTATTATTGGAGACGGTTCCATGACTGGCGGCATGGCTTTTGAAGCCCTCAATAATGCCGGCATTTCTAAAGAGAATATGACGATTATTCTCAACGACAATAAAATGAGTATTTCGCCAAACGTTGGCGGCTTTTCTAAATATTTAAACCGCATTATCTCGGATCCTTCTTATAACAAAATGCGGACTGATGTAGATAAAGTAATGGCTCGCTTACCGGGTGTTTTAGGTTCTCGATTTAGGGATTTATTTCTGGCGACAGAGCATGCTGCTAAAAGCGCCTTAAAGCCAGGTCGCTTTTTTGAAGACCTAGGTATTCGCTATTTTGGCCCTATCGATGGTCATGACTTAAATGAATTGACCCAAATCCTCGACCGCGTTAAGGACTTTTCTGGACCTTGCTTGATTCATGTTCTTACCGAAAAAGGGCGCGGTCTAGACCTAGCCGAGAAAAACCCTGCGAAATGGCACGCTTCTGTTCCTTTTGATCCAGAAAGTGGCCTTCCAATTAATCCTTGTAATTCAAATAAATCACTTACATGCATTTTTGGCGAAACCCTTTTAGACCTTGTTAGAAAAGACAATCGCATTCTATGCATTACTGGGGCTATGGCGAGTGGCTGTGGGTTAAATATTGTAGAACAAGAATTTCCAGACCGCGTAATTGATGTTGGCATTGCAGAAGAACATGCTGTCACTTTCGCCGCTGGCCTTGCCTGCAATGAGGTGGTACCCGTTGTAGCGATTTACTCTTCTTTTTTACAGCGCGCTTACGATCAAATCATACATGATGTGGCTTTGCAAAACTTACACGTCGTTTTTATATTAGACCGCGCAGGACTTGTTGGTGCCGATGGGCCTACTCACCATGGCGCTTACGACTTGTCTTTTTTAAGAACCGTCCCCCATATGATTATAATGGCGCCTTCGGATGAAAACGAGTTGCGAGACATGGTTATTGCGGCAATCGATATGCCTGGACCAGTAGCTATTCGCTATCCAAGAGGAAACGCTTTAGAGTGCCAACTAAAAGAACAAGTCAAACCTATTCGAATTGGAGAATTAGCCGTCGTTGAATCGGGCTCCGAAATTTTATTACTCGGTGCTGGATTTATGTTACATGAACTTAAAAAGACCGCCACAATACTGCGAGCTCAAGGGAAAAACCCCACCTTAGTCGACGCTCGCTTTATTAAACCTCTTGATGAAAATGCTTATGCTGAATTATTTAAAACA
The DNA here is from genome assembly GCA_012841225.1 of Fibrobacter sp. Classification (GTDB taxonomy): domain Bacteria; phylum Fibrobacterota; class Fibrobacteria; order Fibrobacterales; family Fibrobacteraceae; genus Fibro-01. Next base: position 824 of record DUVD01000048.1, on the reverse strand, counting down.
CATTCAATTGTAGTAACCCTAGAAGACAACACTCTCGTTGGTGGTTATGGATCTGCGATTGCCGAATTTATGAGCGATAAAGGCTTTGCTTCTCACAGGCTTTTCCGGTTTGGATTACCCGATGATTTTGTAGAGCACGGCGATGTGAATGATTTATACAAACTATTAAAAATAGACGGGGAATCCGTCGCAAAAACACTGATGGAAGTAATATGACTGACGAAAATAAATCGCCTAAAAAAACGGTGAAATCTACATTGAATCGCAAATTTGGAGTTAGTGAAAGTATCGCTGACAAAGGCTTTGGTAAACGTCCCGAAAGAGAAGAGCGCTCCTTTGGCGATAGAAAACCTTATGGTGAAAAACGCTCCTTTGGTGATCGCAAGCCTTTTGGCGAAAGCCGACCTTATGGAGACAGAAAGCCCGCTGGTGACAGTCGCTCTTTTGGCGACCGTAAACCCTACGGTGAAAACCGCTCCTTTGGTGACCGTAAGCCCTTTGGCGAAAGCCGACCTTATGGAGACAGAAAGCCTTTTGAAAATCGCGGTTCTTTTAACGACCGCCCGAGAAGAACTACACGCCCTCCATTTGAAGTTTGGCAAGAAAATCAAGCAGAAGCACAAGCCCCGATTTATCGTCAAAAACCAGTTTCTGAAGAGCCAATTGATTTCGAAAAGGACATTGATTTAGAAAACAGCATTGATGTAGAAATAGACATCGAAGCAGTAGAAGCCGAAGTCACCACTCCTCCTTGGTTCAAAAAAATCCTTGCTTTGACGACCGAAAAAGGGCGCGAACGCGAGGGTAAGTTTCTAGGAGAAGGC
>DUVD01000047.1 GCA_012841225.1 Fibrobacter sp. | reverse complement strand
TTAGTGTAGAGGCGAGAACCACATCTACAGGAAGCCCAAGAAGCCCGCCGTAAAGGCTAACCTGAACGTTTTCTCGGATACCAATGCCATTAATCGAAATGGGAAGCATGGTAAGAGTGACTGTAATAGTCGTAAAAACGGTGATAGTCCAAAGATCTATTGAATACCCAACCGCCTTAAAATAAGCAAAATGAATCAAAATGGAGAAAACTTGAAGCCAAATAGAGTCAATCCCAGAAAAGAAAAAGGCTTTTTTATGGCACCGATACACAGAAAAAGCATCTTGTAATTTAATAAGAACGGGGATTTTAAACACTAAAGTCTTAGGAAGTCTAACTTTGTCTAAAAAAAGTACGGCAAAAATAGAGAGCAAGACAACAAAAGACGCTGCAACCACAAAAGTCATATAGGAATTTGGAATTTTATATTGAGAAAGAGCGAAGGGGAGTGCTAAGAAAAAGAAGAGGAACATAGCGAGTAACCCCATGATCCTCGAAACAGCGACTGCCGCCACCGATTGAGTCGTTTGCCCAAAGCGCTTTCCAAAAGAAATCGTTTTTACGGCGTCGCCCCCAAAACCACCGGGTAGCAGGTTGTTAAAAAAATACCCTAGTGCAATATAGGCGTAAAATGTACGAAAAGGCACTTTTTTACCATCATCAAGCAAAAGCCCACGCCAGCGATTCGCTTGAATAAGCATTGAAAAAAAAGTCAAAAGTAAAATCAATGCCACCCAAGGTAACATTGCCGTGCTCCAATGCGAAGCCGCTTCTTTAAGTGGTATCTTCCAAAAAATATAAGCAAGACCGCCTAAACTGACAGCTATTTTGAGGGAGGTTGAAATTATTTTTTTGTACGATTTCATTATGGCCGTTAAATTTCTTCAAAAACTTCTTGCGCTATTTTGCGTATTTCTCGACTCGTTTTATTCCAAGTAAAGTTTTGCACCCAGTTGTCAATGGTTTCATTAGCGGTTCCTTTTTTGTTAAGGTTAGCGCTTAATACCTTCGCTATATCACTTGGGTTAGTGGGGTCAAAATAATCCACCACATTTCCACCGACTTCGGGCAAAGAAGAGGTATTAGAGCAGGCGACGGGAGTACCGCAGGCAAGTGCCTCTAAAACGGGCAAGCCAAATCCTTCATATAAAGAGGGTAGAATAAATAAGTCGGCTAAATTATACAAATTAACGAGATCTTCTTGGCTAACAATGCCCGTGTGGATCGTTAATTCTTGAATACCAAGGTCTTTTTCCGAGGATGGTATCGAACGGCCATCAAAAGCCTTCCCAATAAGTAATAATCGGCAGTTTTCTCTTTCTGGCATTAGGGCAAAGGCTTCTAACAAACGCGAAAGGTTTTTATGAGGTAAAAGATTACCAACATAGAGGAGTAATTTTTTGTCACGAGGAATGGAGAATTTTTCGTATAAGTACTCAATGGTTTCTATCGGTTTTTGAGAAAACTCTTTATCAACGCCAAGGGGAACTACGGAAATTTTTTTTGGATCGACTTTGAAGAAGTGCAACAAATCTTTTTTAGTATTTGTAGAATCCGTTATAATGCGATTAGCGCGCTTACAAATAAACCAGAACATGAACTTAAAGTAGTACTTAGCTAATTTAACGGGTAAAAACTCGGGGTAAATTAAATGCGTTAAATCGTGTACTGTGACTATTAGCTTGCCTCGATAGAGTAGGGGGATGTTGCAATGAGGTATATGCAGCACATCTGGTTTTGACAGGCGTAATTTTCGGTAAGGAAACAAGACTTGCTCTTTATAGCCGTATATACCGCAATTAAAAGGAATGACTTCACCCACTTGTTGACGAAAGTCATTTAGCTCATTTTCGTTTCCTAAAGCGATTTGATAGCCTACATGATGAATCCACTGGCGTATGCAAGTGCCTATTCCAGATTTATTAATCATTCGAGCATCAATAGCGATTTTCATTATTTTCCGCGTTTAAAATAAAGGTTCTTTTATAATATAAAAACATGACCCTCAATAAAGGCTTAATTTATAAGGTTCTTTGTGCTTTTAGGTCACTTAACGCAGTTCGATGAGTGCCTTTTCGCACTTGGCTATAATGTCTTGCTGCGTGGCTAACTTTTGGCGCTCTCCGTCGAGGACTGTTGCTGGGGCTTTCGAGACGAAGGCTTCGTTAGAGAGCTTTTTTTGGAGGTTAGCAACAAAACCTTTTGCTTTTTCAATTTCTTTTTCTAGGCGCTCTATTTCTGCAACTGGATCAAGAATCCCTTCGAGTGGAATGTACATTTCTCCACCAGGGATTACGGTACTCGTGCTAAACTTGGGTTTGGCTGCTGCAATGGTGACTTCCAGTGTTTCTAAACCACCGAGTTCGGTGATGATATGACCGCATTCAAGCAAGGCGGTTTTTGTTTCTTCGTTTTCTGTAGAAATGACTGCCTTGAGGCGTGTGATGGGCGAGACTCCGTAGCGTCCACGAACACCACGTACATTTTCAACCACGTCAAAAGCCCTGCCAAATGATTTTTCAATGTTGGCGTCGATAACGCTTAGGTCTGCTTTGGGCCACGGGCGGCTGATCACCATTTCTGAAGAAGGGAATAAAATGGTGTTGAGCTCTTCTGTGATAAAGGGCATTACAGGGTGCAATAAGTCGATAACTTGACGCAAGACTGAAGATAAAATAGCCATGGCATTTGTTTTTTCGGCGTCTAAGGTTTCTCTGTTGATCACGGCCTTTTTGATTTCGAGGTAGCGGCTGCAAACGTCGTCCCATACAAAGCGGTACAAGAACTGAGAGAGTTCGGCAAAACGGAATTCTTCGATCATTGCTGTGGCGTCTTGAATGGTGCTTTGGAGACGACTGAGTATCCAGCGATCTTCTAATGTAAAAAGGACTGGGTTAGCAATGAGAGGGGTGCCCTCAAGAGCTTTTGCTTGGTCTAAATGAGGATACAAGAAACGGCACGCGTTCCAGATCTTGTTGCTAAAATTGCGTCCAATTTCAAATTTTTCAGAGGTGTTGATAGTGCGACCATCGGGTTGTTTTTCTGATTTAACAGGAAGACGAACGTCTTGGTTGTCTGAGCAAAGGCTTGCCATTACAAAGCGAAGGGCATCGGTTCCATATTTTTCTTCGATGTCTAGAGGGTCTACACCGTTCCCTAGCGATTTACTCATGGTTCGGCCTTGCCCATCCATAATTTTAGGGTGAATATAGACCTGTTTAAATGGAATTGTTCCCATGTTTTCTTGGCTAAAAATAACCATGCGAGCAACCCAAAGGGTGATGATATCGCGACTAGTGACTAAAACTGAGGTGGGGTAGTACCGTTCGAGTTCTTTTGTTTTTTCGGGCCAGCCCATAGTGCTATGGGGCCAGAGGGCGCTTGAAAACCAAGTGTCTAAAACGTCTGGGTCTCTTTGAAGTTCAAGATTTGGATATGATTTTTCGTCGAGGTCTTCTTCTTGAGAGCAAACTAACCAACCGCCTTGATCTGCTTTGGAGTAGAATACGTCGGGCTTATTAGCAAAGGCTTTTTTAAGGTCTTCTTCGCTAGCGTTTGGAGCATACCAAATAGGAATTTGATGCCCCCACCATAACTGGCGGCTAATGCACCAGTCTCTTTTTTCACCAAGCCAGTCGAGGTAATTCTTGGCGTATCGTTCTGGATGAATTTTAATTTCTTTAGTCCTAACGGCTTCCATAGCTCTTTCGGCGAGGGTGTCCATTTTAACAAACCACTGGTCGCTTAAGTAAGGCTCAATGGCCGTTTTGGACCTATCGCTGTGCCCGACTTGCATTTCGTGATCTTCCACTTTAATTAAGAGGTCTTGCTCTTCAAGGGCTTTTACCACGGCATTTCGAGCCTTGGGTCCTTTTAATCCAGAGAATTCCCCAGCATTTTCATTAAGAGACCCGTCATCATTCATGATGTTAATCATGGGGAGCTTGTGGCGTAAGCCAGTGGCGTAATCGTTAGGGTCGTGCGCGGGGGTTACTTTTACAGAGCCGGTGCCAAATTCGGGGTCGACCAAAAGTCCATCGGCGATGACTGGTATTTCGCGATCGGTAAAGGGCACTTTAAGCATTTTGCCGATGTATTTTTTATATCGAGCGTCGTCGGGGTGGACGGCGAGGGCAGTGTCGCCTAAAATGGTTTCTGGGCGAGTAGTAGCAACTGGAATAAAACCCGAGCCATCTGCTAAAGGGTACTTAAATGTCCAAAAGTGGCCTTTTACGGTTTCATGATAAATTTCGTCATCGGCGACAGCCGTTTGCAAATGGGTGTCCCAGTTGACTAAGCGCTTACCGCGGTAAATTAGATTTTTTTTGAATAGATTGAAAAAGGCGTGCCTGACTGCTTTGGCGCATACCGAGTCTAAGGTAAAACGTTGGCGCTCCCAATCACAACTAGAGCCTAAGCTTTTAAGTTGCGTGGTAATGCGGGCTTCGTATTCTTCTTTCCATTCCCAAATTCTTTGAACTAAAGCCTCGCGACCAATATCACGACGTGTCTTTTTTTCGTCTTGTAAAAGACGTTTTTCTACAACAGCTTGTGTGGCGATGCCCGCGTGGTCTGTACCTGGAATCCAAAGCGTATCACAACCCGTTTTACGATGATACCGAACTAGAATGTCTTGGATGGTGTTATTTAAAGCGTGACCCAGGTGTAGTGCACCAGTCACATTAGGCGGCGGAATGACAACAGAGAAAGGAGTGCCTTTTCCGGAGGGGGCAAAACTTTTATTTTCGTTCCATTGGGCGTGCCAACGGGCTTCTACTTCTTCGGGGTTATATCTAGTTTCCATCATGTTTGGCAAATCTAGAAAAAAACGACAGAGGTATTTCGACAAAACAAGTTTTAGTTGTTATTTTAAATCCTTTTTTTGAAATCTAAATTAAAAAGACTAAATTAAAAGTATGAACTCGATTCGAATGGTTTGCCCACACTGTGGATTAAATATGGACGTTTCCCTTAGAGGAAAACCGTCTTCGATGATTGTATTTGTTTGCTCTCGTTGTGATTCGCCTTTGATGCGTTATGAAGGAGAAGTTTTTGAACTAGACCGAGAAGAATTTCAAACTTTACGCAAAAAACTTTCTTCTGTTTTAAATGCCTTAGTCGAAGAGAGTATTGATCCAAAAGAAGCAAGCCTCACAGAAGGGGCTGTTTGGGGCACTAGCGAATCAATATCTTCTGAAGCCGTCGATGAAATGATTAAAATTCTCGATGATTGTGAGGATGTCGATGATTTTATCAATCAAATTTAAAAGATTTAGTTCATGTTCGACGCTTCCACGTTAAAAATAGAATATCCTGATCTTCCTGTAGTGGAAAAGAAAGCCGCTTTTTTGGAGCTACTCAAAAATCACAGCGTGGTTATTGTGCAGGCCGATACCGGCTCGGGTAAATCAACTCAGTTACCCAAATTCTTGTTAGAATCGGGGCTTGCACTTCAAGGGCGAATAGGCGTCACCGAACCTAGGCGTTTGGCTGCACTTACTATTGCGGATCGTTTACGAGAAGAGTTAAAAAACGAATCACTTGTGGCGACTCGCATTCGCTTTTTAGAAGAAGGCTCAGCTAAGGCCCCCATTAAAGTCATGACGGATGGGATTTTGCTACAGGAGTTTAGACGAGATCGTCTTTTTAAACAATACTCAGCGGTGATGATCGATGAGGCACACGAGCGCTCTTTAAATATTGATATTTTGCTCGGGATTTTTAAATCGGTTTTAGATGCTAGGCCTGAATTCCGTTTGATTATCGCTTCGGCGACAATTGATGCCAAACTGTTTGGTGATTTTTATGAAGGTTCCGCTGTACTTCAAGCGGAAGGTCGCACTTTTCCAGTCGAGGTGGAGCACCGCCCTGTAGAACCAGAGTCTTCTAAAGAAAAGGGCGAATCTGGTTTGATTGAAGAAGCACGCGATACTATAATTAATTTAATATCTAGACGAAGAGATCATTTACTTTGCTTTTTACCAACCGAAAGAGATATACAAGACCTCGCTTCCGAACTTCAAAAAAATTTAGATAACGCCTCTTTTGAAATACTTCCTCTCTTTGGGCGGATGAGCCCTACTGATCAAAGAAAAGTATTTAGATCAACCTCCAAAACGCGCCTTGTTTTAGCCACTAATATTGCAGAGACCTCTTTGACGATTCCTGGAATTGCTTATGTAGTAGATTCTGGGCTTGCTCGAATTTCGAGGTATAATGCACAAGCACGAATCCAGGGACTACCCATTGAAGAGATTTCTCAGGCGAGTGCGAGGCAGCGCACTGGTCGTGCAGGGCGAGTAAAACCCGGTATTTGCGTTAGGTTATACGACGAAGTTAATTTTAATGATAGGGAGCCTTTTACAGAACCAGAAATTAGACGCTCTAACTTGGCAAACGTCGTATTGCAATTGCAGAGTTTAGGCCTTGATATAGAAAGTTTTCCTTTTTTACAACCTCCGCCGCGCTCGGCTTTTCGCGGGGCATATAAAACACTTCATGAATTGGGCGCATTAACTCAAGCAGAACAAGGCGCGGGAGTGACTTCCTTTGGCCTAGAGATGTCTAGGTTACCCATGGACGTTGCCCTTTCTGCAGTGCTTTTGCGCGCTCGAGAGTTTGACGTCTTACAACCGGCGCTCATTATTTCTGCAGCGCTCTCTATTCAAGACCCTAGAGTATTACCCTCCGAAGAACCAGAGCGAACTAAAGCAAGAGACAGGCATCGTCGATTTGGTGGGCATAAAAGTGATTTTTTGGTTTACCTTTCGATTTGGAATGCCTTTAGCGAAGATTGGGAAGGGTCATCTTGGAACAAGCTACGGCGATTTTGTGAAAAGCATTTTCTTCACTTTTTACGAGTGCGTGAGTGGATCGATTTGTATGAACAGTACTGTCGTTTGTTAAAAGTGACATTTAAAGATAGGACCTGTTTTTTTAATACTTTTCACCGTGATTTTTTGCACATGGCCTTGCTTTCTGGCTTTTTAGGAGGCATTGCGAGGCGTGATATTGAAAACAGTTGCTACCGCTTGGTTGGTGGCCGAGAGACGCATGTGTTTCCGGGGAGTGATCTTTATGGTAAGAGTGTGGAATGGCTTTTTTCTGCGGAAGTCCGCGAGACTAGCCGAGTTTTTTTAACCAAGAATGCCGAAATTAAATCCGAATGGATTTTAAAAGTAGCGGAGCCTTTTTGCACACGACAATTTTTTGAACCCTTTTGGAATCGAGAAAGAGGTTTTGTTGAAGTCCGCGAAGAGGTTTCTTTTAGAGGCATGGTGATCACATCGGGAAGAAGAGTAGATTATGCTCGTATTAACCCCGAAGACTGTGCTCGAGTGTTTTTTAGAGAAGCCGTTGTGTTAATGAATATGGCTCGTCCTTTTGCTTTTATGGAGCATAATGATCGTGTGATTCAAAACTTGCATGCACTAGAAGCCAGAGAACGCCGTTTTGGACTGGCGCCACACGAAGAAGTGCAAGTAGAATTTTTAATAGCGGCGGCTCCTGGAGTGAATTCGATTCGCACGTTAAAAACATTTATTGAAAAAAATACAGACGTTTTGCTTCGTTTTGATGCTTCCTATTTTGTTCAAGAAAGCAAGAGTGGCGTCGAGCATTTTGATTCCTTTAAAAATAAAATACAGTGGCCTTCTAAAGTCAAAATTGATACCAATACCCCAGATGTTCAAAATGGCAGTTGTATTGAAATGTTTAGAATAGGTGGTGAGTCGATTCAAGGAGAATTGACTTTTGATGCTACTCGAACTGACGATGGCCTTTCACTTAAAATCCCTCATTTTATAATCCCATCACTTTCACCTTCTTTTTTAGCCTTGCAGTTGCCTAGGTGGCGCGATTGGATGATCGAAGCGATGATTCGAGAACTGCCTAAAATGGTTCGAAAAACGGCAAAAGAAAAGCACGAACAAATAGAAGACCTTTTTTGCACTAAGCTAGAGCAGCATCCGGAGGGAGCGCCTTTTAAAGCCCTTCATGAGGCTTTTTTAGAAATTAAAGGATTTGAAGACGTTCGATTGAATTTGAATCCCGATAAAGAACATCATCTTAGGCTTCATTTAGAGTTTTTTAGAAAAGGATATTCCGAAAAAATGGCATTAGAGCTTTCGCCAGAGTGGGGCTCTTATCGCTTTTTCTCTGAGATTAGGTCGCTCGTTTCTATTTTTGGTATCGATGTTTCGGTAGGTAGTTTTAGGTATGGTTGGCGTCTTGGGCAGTGCGCTTTAATGTCGACAGAAGAATCAAGCTTTTGGCAAGAATTGTTAAGAAAAATAGAAAAAGGCGCTAAGCAAGAGTCTGCTTTGTTAGTCATGGATAGCTTGACCTTCCTCGAAAAATTTGGACTTTATAAAGAGGACATTCCGCTACCCTCTAAAGACTATGTATTTCGTTCTTTGGCCATTGAGGTTTTTGATCAAAATGAGCTAGAACGCTTTAGCAGTATAGAGTTTTCTCGTGGCAAAAAAATAAAGGATTTTAAGCAGCTAGCGCAGCAGACGCGTTCTGAGGATGACACTTTAAGACTCATTTTAGCGCGCTTGACTTTTGAATCAGGCTTACTCGGTAAAGAGGCTTTTATCCAGTGCTGGAACCGGTTAAAGGATTTTTCAACATCAATTCGCCAAAATCGTGAAATTCCAGCTTCCATGAAAAAAACGTTATTCACCTTTTCCACTATTGAATCGGTATTTGATAGACTTAAATACATTACTCATTGGCTTGAAAATGCGCCTGAACCCGCTTTGGTAGAAAACCCGATGTCATTGGTGAATGTTAAGGAAATCCGGGAGGCGTTTCGCCCTTTTATTATCGCTAGATTTTTAAAAGAGGAGGAACGCAAAAAAGCCCGAGAAGTCCTCTCTGCGCTCGAAAAAAGTGCCAATTCTTTGAATGTTTTCTTTGAAAATTGGCTTCTCGCTCAAATGACTCTCGAACAATTCGACTATTTGAAGTCCAAAAGGGGTTCTATTTTTGCTAGTGATGACGAAGAAGTGGAAAAATCGTCATTACTTAAACTAAAAGGCCGATTTGGGCAGCTTTAAGCTTTTCTGTGTTGAATCTTTTTTCTAATTTAAGGCACAATGAAATTTTTATTTTTATTTTTAAGCTTTTTAGCTTTATCGGGCTGTGATTTTCCTTGGTCTAATAAAGATCCCGTCATTGTTACCGTCGGCGATGTGAAGTTAAAGACTTCAGATTTAAGGGCTAAAGTAGCTGGCTGGGATACTCTCTCTAATCGAGAACAAATCGTTTGGGTTGAATCGTGGATTGATGAGGAGGTGCTTTATCAAGAGGCCTTAAATCACGGCATTCAAAGAGAAAAACGCATTCGCGAGCTACTTTATTTAACAGAACGTAAGATTGTGGTGGAGTCCTTTATTGCTAGAATGACCGACAGTTTATCGGTTGATGCAAAAGATGCAAGGCTTTTTTATGACGCACACCCAGAACATTTTTTATATAACAAATGGTTGTGGTCGGGTTTTATTGTTTCTTACACCGATTGGAAATGGGCTTCTAATTATTATAAATCTAAGGGAGAAAAGATATTTAACTCCTTACCCGATGCTGATTTTCGTTTAAAAAACAGACAGTCTTTTGATTCTCTAGCCGAGACTCCAGACTCTTGTTTAAGCGAAGACTTACGCGAATTGCCAATTGGTACACTATCTAGTCCAAAGCTTTGTGGCGGTCTTTTGAAGAGTATTGTTATTACTCATCGCCAAGACTCAGCAGCGGTCATTCCATTTGAGCAAGTAAAAGCCCAAGCGGAGGATTTCGCTCAGCTACAAAAGCAGCGCGATTTGTTATCCTCTTTAAAAACGGATTTGAAAAAGAAACGCCCTATATTTTCAAACCCAAAATTATTTTATGATTCGTCCGATCAAAAGAGGAATAAATGATCCAGTTGCGATATTGGTTTTTTGTGATTTGTGTTTTTGTCTTTGTAGCCCCATCATTAGCTGCGCCTGAGTTGCTAGAGTCGATCGCTGCAGTTGTCGATGGTAAACCCATTATGCGCTCCGAGGTATTGGGGAGCTTGTATCAATTTAAAAACTCGCCTGAAGCAAGTGCAATGGGTGAGCCAGAACAAATGCGTTTTGTTCTAGACCAGTTGATAGATGAAAAGGTTCTTTTAAGCCGTGTCTCTAGGGATTCGATTGTAGTGGCAAACGAAGAAGTAGACCAGCGGGTTTCGATGCACCTCAATAATCTAGCAGCAAGCCAAAACACGGATTTAGTTGCTTTAGAAAAGGCAATTCGACTACAGCTTGGGCTTAGTATGATTCAATACAGAGACCAATTGAGCAAGCAAATACGAGATCATATTTATGTCTCTCGAATTCGCCAAATTCACGTTGGTGCTATGTCTCCTACTAAAAAAGAAGTGCTTGAATTCTACAAAACCTATAAAGATTCTTTGCCTCGTCAGTACAATTGCATTTCGGTTAGTCATTTGAAGCTGAACGTAGAACCAAATCAATCTATTATTGACTCGGTAAAAAAAGAAGCCTTGACTTTAATCGACAGCTTAGATCGTGGTATGAACTGGGAAGTTTTGGCTAAGCGACATTCACAAGACACCACTGCTTCAAAAGGTGGCGATCTTGGTTTTATTAGAAGAGGTACTTTTGAACCCGAATACGAGCGTTCATTAGAGCCATTAAAGAATGGGGAACATACCGACGAGCCTGTGAAAACATCAATGGGTTGGCACATAGTCAAAGTGCTTGGCCGCAAAGAAGACGGTATCCGCTCCGCTCATATTTTATTAAAAATAATCCCTTCCGCTCAAGATTCATTAAAAGTTTTAGCGCGTGCCGATTCTCTTCGCCTTGTTATTAAAACCAAAGAAGATTTTGCTTCTGCTGCTAAGCAGTGGAGCGCAGACAAAGAGACTAGTTTTAAGGGTGGCAATTTAGGTTGGTTCCAAAGAGACGAATTTGATTCAAATTACGTGCAAACAGTGTCTATACTCTCCGCAGGAGAAATATCGGAACCTGTTTTAATTGAAAAATCTTATCACTTGTTTCGTTTAGATGATGAACGTCAAGTGCGTACTTTAACTTTAGAGGAAGACTATCCCAAAATTGAAGCGCTCGTCGCCAATCATATGGAATCAGAAAAATTGGGATTGTTAGTGAAAAAATGGCGTCAAGAAGTTCATGTCGATATCAGACTGAAGGAGTAGAAATCACTCCTCCCTATAAAAAGCTTGCTTCTTATTATCGAAAAATAATGGAGCACGTTGATTATATCGATTGGGCTTTTTACTTAACGGGCCTTTTAAAAAAACATGGTCGAGAACCCTGTTCACTATTAGAATTGGGTGCTGGTACAGGCATATTGTCCAAACACTTTAAGCCAGTTTCTATAAAACAAAGAGTGACCACTGATATTTCTTTTGAAATGATAAGGTGTGCTTCACCAGAAACAGCACAGCATCGCGCGGTAGTTGACGCTGCTAATCTTCCTTTTTCTGGCTCTTTTGACATGATGCTCATGACCTATGATGCCATTAACTACCTTTCGCGTGCAGCCATAAACTCCCTATTTCAAGAGGCCTTTAGGTTGCTTTCCGATACTGGTGTTTTTATTTTTGATATTACTACTGAGTACAATAGCTTGACTTATTTTGAAAATGCGGCAGATGTCGAAGAGCTAGGTGATGACGTTATTGCTCGTCGTTGTTGGTACGAGGCTTTTAAGCACAAACAATACAATCAGTTCGATTTTTTTACGCTTCAAAAAGATGGCTCTTATTTAAGAGAAACAGAAGTGCACGAACAAAATGTTTATCCAGTTTCTTTTTTTAAAAAAGCAGCTGAGAATGCTTCCCTTGAAGTGGAAGGTATTTACGCTGACTTTTCGACAGATACAGAGCTTTCTTGTGCAGAACGAATCCATTTTGTCTTATCTAAAAAAAACAAAACGTCGAGAGGTGAAGTGTTATGATTCGTTTTTCGCATGTGACTAAAACTTATGAAGACAATTGGAAAGCACTTTCGGATGTGACATGCCGTATTCACAAGGGTGAGTTTGTTTTTTTAACAGGGCACTCTGGCGCAGGAAAATCCACTTTGCTTAAAATGATTTATATGGATGAACGCCCAGATGAAGAGCGAGGGGGTCAACTTATGGTCAAGTTCACTCGTGATTCTGTTTACGATAGCAAAACCACCCCGAACACCTCTATACAACAATTGCGTCGCCAAATGGGAATTGTTTTTCAAGATTTCAAGCTGTTGTTAGACCGAAATGTTTTTGAAAATGTGGCTTTGGCGCTTCGCATTGTGGGCACTCGAAGCAAAGACATTAATCCAATGGTTTACGAGGCTCTTGCCTTAGTGGGGATTTCACAAAAACGCTTGTCCATGCCCTACACCTTATCGGGTGGCGAACAGCAGCGCGTGGCGATTGCGCGAGCGATGGTACATAATCCTTACTTGCTTTTAGCTGATGAACCAACTGGTAATTTAGATCCAGAAAATGCACGAGATGTTTTCTCTATTTTTAAAGAAATCAACGCCAGAGGCACTACAATTGTAATGGCTACTCACAATCCCGATTTTTATTTAAATAGCCATTTTCGCCGCTTAACATTAAGCCATGGCACCTTACTAAACCGAGACATCCTTTAATAAACCCTTTTTTGAACCGAGTGTTTACAAAAAATCATTGTATTATTTAAATTGATGGTATGGATCAAGAAAACTTAGAAGAAAAAGCCAAAGCGATTGCCGAAGAGCAACCTATTGAAGAAGATGTTGATAGTTCTCTCGACCTTCCCAAAATAGAAAGTAGTGAAGACCTAGCTCGAATTATTCAAGCGATTGTTTTTGCGTCTCCTGATGTGATCACTTTAAAAAAAATGCGCGATATTTTAGGCGATTTTTTAGATGCGCGTTTGGTTTCAGATGCGCTTCTTGCCGCTAATGATTCTTTAAATAAAATTCAATCCCCTTTTGAAATTGTAGAGCATGCGGGCGGCTATCGCTTTCGCACAAGGGCGAAGTATTACCCATGGGTGCGTAAATTGTTTCCAGACATCGCCGCTCGTCGTTTATCTCAAGCCGCTCTTGAAACCCTTGCTGTTGTAGCTTACCAGCAACCGATTACGCGCGCAGCAGTAGAGCAAGTAAGAGGAGTCTCTTGCGACGCCCCTTTGCGCAACTTGCTCGAAAAGAAATTTATTGCCCTTGGGCCTCGTGCCGAGACGGTTGGTAACCCATACACTTACATGACAACGCCCGACTTTATGAAGTATTTTGGCATCAATCGCATTCCCGAAGATCTCCCTCGCCTGCGCGAGTTTGATGACTTGATTTCGGCTGGAATGCTTGTGCCTCAGTACGAGCGTCCAGATTCTTTGAGTGAACCCAGAGACATTACCGACGAAGAGGCAAACCCAGATCAAGTGGAATTGACAATGGGAAATCCATGACCACCCCTTTAATGCGTCAGTATAACGAAATTAAAAAAGAGCACCCCGACTGTGTCTTGTTTTTTCGTTTGGGCGATTTTTATGAATTGTTTGGTAGCGACGCCGAATTAGCGGCCGGTATTTTAGGGATTACCTTAACCTCCCGAAACAAAAATAGCGCTTCTTCTACGGCCTTGTGCGGGTTTCCCCATCACGCAGCAGAACGCTACATACCGAAAATGGTGGCGGCGGGGCATAGGGTTGCTATTTGCGAGCAAATTGAAGACCCCAAATTAGCCAAAGGCATTGTCAAACGTGCAGTAGTTGAAATTATCAGCGCCGGCACAGCCATGAATGAAGGGAATTTAATAGAGAAAGAATCGAATTATTTAAGCGCATTGCTTCCTTTAGACGGCGATCGTGTGGCGTTTTCTTTTGCCGATGTCACCACCGGTTTTTTTGCCGTATCCACATCGGGCATGCAGGCATTTGAAAGCGAATTTTCTAAAAGGATGCCCAAGGAAGTTTTGATTCAAGCGGGCACTGTCATTCCAAAGCCCATTCAAGATTTAATTTCTTCGGAATCGATACTAGTAACCCCACTCGATGCCTCTTTATTTGAAGAAGCAGAAGCCCGCCGTTTATTGCTCGAGCACTTTCAAGTTGAAACCTTAGATGGTCTTGGCTTAGAGGGCAAAGCACCCGAAACAAAAGTCATCGGAGCCATGCTCGCGTATCTTGTCGATCAAAAAAAGTCTTCTTTATCTCATATTACTCGCCTTGAGTTTTTAAACCTAAGCGACTACATGATTTTAGACCCAGCCACACAACGTCATTTAGAATTAGTTCGCCCTTTAAATGCCGATGACTATTCTAGCACCTTATGCTCGGTTTTAGACCACACCGTTACGGCCATGGGTGGGCGGCTTTTAAAAGAGTGGTTGCTACACCCTTTGGTAAAAGTAAACTCTATTGAAGAGCGCGAAGACGCCATTAGTGAACTAGTAAAAGACCCCATTATTTTAGATGAGCTAAAGCAAGAACTCCAGTCTATTTTAGACATGGAACGCCTTATGGGCCGAGTGGGCACAGGACGAGCTAATGCCCGTGATTTAGCGGGCTTAGGTAACTCCTTAGAGCGCGCCTTAACGGTGGCGGGTAGCATTGCCTCCTTAAACTCATCTGCTTTTAAGCGACTTTATAAAATACTTTCTTCTGCCGGGACTCGTGGCAGCGAAATTTTAAGTTACTTAAATGAAGACCTCCCCATGACCGTACGCGAAGGGGGAATGATTTGTGAAGGTGCCAGTGCTGAACTCGACACTATGAATTTTGAAATTAAAGAAAAACGACAGTGGATCTCTTCTTTAGAGGCAAGGGAAAAAGAACGGCTTGGTATACCCACGCTTAAAGTAAGCTACAATAAAGTATTTGGCTATTACATAGAAGTCACCAAAGCGCAAACGGCAAAAGTGCCTCCAGAATACATTCGCAAGCAGACCACAGTTAATGCAGAACGCTACATCACGCCCGATATGAAAGACTGTGAGTCGATAATTTCAAATGCAGAAGTACGCATTCACGCCGAAGAATATAAAATCTTTTGCGAACTCCGAGATAAAGTCGATTCGTGGCGCGCTGATTTACAAAAAATCGCCGAAGCCATTTCCGAAATCGATGTATTATACAGTTTATCGGTGGCTGCACGACGTTATAATTATGCCCGACCTAAAGTGCATGAGGGTAAAGGCATTGAAATTCACGGTGGGTTTCATCCAGTGATTGTGGCCGTGAACCCAGATATTCACTTTGTGCCAAACGACGTCTCCTTGGATTCTTCTAAAGAGCGTTTAATGCTTATCACAGGCCCTAACATGGCGGGTAAATCGACTTACTTACGTCAAACTGGGTTGATTGTGCTCATGGCTCAAATAGGCTCTTTTGTACCAGCCGCCTCAGCCGAAATAGGCGTTGTCGACCGTATCTTCACTCGCGTTGGCGCCAGTGATCGCTTGTCAAGAGGGCTTTCCACTTTTATGGTCGAAATGATTGAGACGGCAAATATCTTGAGAAATGCCACGCCACAAAGCCTAATCCTTTTAGATGAAATCGGACGAGGCACAAGCACCTTTGATGGTCTTTCTATTGCGTGGGCTATTGTAGAAACGCTCCACGGTGCAGATATCGAAACAGATGCCCCCATGACTTTATTTGCCACCCACTATCACGAATTAACGGCCCTTGTCGACTCGCTACCTTTGGCCGGCAACTACCAAGTTTTAGTACAAGAAAAAAATGAAAAGCTAGTCTTTTTACACCAAATTGCTTCTGGTGCTTGTGATTCCAGTTATGGTATTCACGTTGCCGAAATGGCCGGTTTACCAGCCCAGGTGGTTCGAAGAGCAAGGCGCATACTCTTGCGTTTAGAAAAGCAAAAAATAGACCCTAGTGACACCTCAATAGAGAAAAAGGTAAGAGAAACGCCACAAGTGGATATTTTTGCCGCCCCAGACGAGAACTCTAAATTACTTTGCGATGAATTGGCCCGTGTAAAACCAGAAGAAATGACTCCTTTGCAGGCATTGCAGTTTTTATCGGACCTAAAGGAGCATTACCATTTATGATGCTTAATGAGCCCATTGATTTTTCTGCTTTACAGGCCTTTGTGTTTTCTCAAAAAATGACTCCAGAGAATACGATTCATGGTTTAGACCATTGGAATCAAGTAGAAGCGAACGGCTTGCTACTTGCACGCCAAACAGGAGCAGATGAAACTGTGGTTCGCCTTTTCTCTTTTTTTCATGACTCTAGGCGTTTTGATGACGGTTACGACCCCGAACACGGGCCTCGTGCAGCTGTTTTTCTTAAAGAATGCCGCGGAGAATTATTTGATTTAGACAATGAACGATTTGATTTACTTCATCACGCTTGTTACAATCACACAACAGAACATGCGAGCGGCCACAAAACAATAGACACCTGTTACGATGCTGATCGTTTGGATTTAGGTCGTGTAGGCATTCAACCAGACCCTCAGAAAATGGCTACCGAAGCGGGTAGTGCATTGGTAAAAAAAGCAGCAAAAGTGCCACTGGCTCAAATGAGAGAGTGGCTAAGCCGGATTAGTTTTTAGAAGGGTCGAACCACTCGTAACGGCCGCTATAACTAGGCATTCCTGCATCTAGCACATTAAAAATACAAGCGATTTCGACAGGCGCATTTTTGGGCAAAGAAGAAACGCCAACTGCAGTTCTAGCGTGAGTTCCTTTATCTTCCATTAGCTGAAGAGCTTGTTCCGAAGCCCCGTTAATCACAAGAGGCATATCGGTAAACGAGGAATCACACTTCACAAAGCCTTGAATTTGAACCAATTGCAAGTCCTCTGTTTCTTTAATAAGATCAACAGCCGCAGAGAGAGCATTAAGAAAACAAACCCCTGCCGCTTTTTGCGCCTCTTCTATGCTAACCTCAGAGGGAACAGCACCGGTGGGCATTGGGCTTTTTCCTGTAGGTAACTGCCCAGAAACGTAAATAGTATCTTTTATTCTAATCGCGGGCATGTAAGAAGCGAGGGGTTTAGGGCAAGCAGGTAGATTTAAACCCGATTTTTTAATCTTTTCAAAAATATTCATCATAATGTCAACTCGCTTTGTTATCTTTAAATAAGATAGCATTATTTTTGGAGTTGGGTTTCTGGGGAGATGAATTTATGCTTTTACCCGAATGGATCTCAAAATTAGAAAAGAAAATAGGCTGGTTGCAAGTACCGCAACTCGGCTTTATCCTTATTTGCATGCAAGTAATAGGGTTTATTATTGTTTTAAAAAAACCAGTAGTTGCTGAACTGCTTTTCTTAGATCCCAGTGCTGTATTAAAAGGCGAAATTTGGCGACTATTTACCTTTATAGCAATCCCTCTGACTAACGATTTTTTAATGCTTTTTTTATGGTGGTTTTTGTATTACATTTTTAAATTTCTTCGCGTAAGTTGGGGCGATTTTAAGCTGACTTTATACTTCATTCTGGGGTGGCTTGGCACTATTATAGGGTCGTTTGTATTTAATGTTCCTGTCGATAGCTTTATGCTCATGCTTAGCACTTATTTTTTTGCTATTGCAACACTCAACCCCGAATACGAAGTACTGTTCTTCTTTATCCTGCGCATTAAAATGAAATGGATTGCTCTATTTTCGGCCATTGTTCTTTTTTTACAACAGGCATTTTTTGGCGCCTGGCAAATGACACTATGCCTTTTGTTTGCTTGTGTTAATTACATCTTGTTCTTTGGTCCTCATTTTTATCGCTTTTTACGATCCGAAATGAAAAGGCGACGAGAGAATATATAGGTCTATAATCTTGAGGGAAAAAATGAATAAACTTTTTTCCTATATGAATATTAGGCTCAACACGTTTTGTGGACTAAAGATTTGCTATGTAATTCTCAAGGACGTTGCCATTGATTCGTTTTAATTTTTATATCATCGGATTATGTCTTATTTTATAGGGTTGTTATAGTTCCATTCCTTCTCATAATTGGAATTATGGCAATTACGGAAAGCAAGAATCCAAATTGAAAGGACGGACTCTTGTTGTTATTCCTTTTAATAAAATGGAGGGGCTCTCATCGAATCAAGGGCTGGCCATTTCTGAAATGTTGTATAAGGAATTACGAAGAAAAACTTCAGTGAATATTATTTATGATGATAAATTGAAAGACAAACAAATTCAAGTAAAAAATTATATAGAAGCAACATATTTTTTGAACGGAGTCACTCACGGGCTTTCCTCAGTCGACACAGAAAGTTTCTCACTTCCTGAGGGTGCAATCTGGACAACGAAATTCTATAGCTTTTCTTTTGTGGAGTTCAATGATTTTAAAACTTATTATGGTATAGAAAATCTTGCAATTGCTTTTAGCAATATATCGCTTCACAAAGAAGGAAGCTCTAAATTTCAATTTAATGGTGAGTATTTAATTTGGGATTATAAAGAAAATCAATATGTTTCAAAGGGACGACTTGGTCCAATTGAAGAAAAATCTATTGATAAAATTGTGGAAAGTCTTGCTGAATTTATTTGTATAGGTAATTCTGCTTGGCTTTTTTGATGGAAAAGACTCTTTAAGAAAATAACCCGCTTAGAAATAGGCTGATTAAAAAATAGATATCTCTAGATACAAGTATGCTTTTGCCGAAGTGAATTATCATGAAAACGATACCAGAGCCATACAATTCATTTTTCTGCCACATGTCCGGAGAACTCTCGGAAATCATTTTTTTTAGACAAAGTCACGCCAGGCGAAACGAGATGGAATACGGACTGCTCCGCAAGTGCATTCACATTGAATTCGAAGGAATCCAGGCGGTTACGGTAGCTGTCTGTGGAATTGTCAAACGAAACCATATAAGGCGCCCGCCTGAGCTTGCCTTGGTTCACAAGCGAAAGCAGTTCCACACCGACCCTGTCATTGGAAACGACCCAAGCATCTACAGGCGGAATGTTTTTCGCAAGCTTCATCAAAATCCGCCTAAAGCGAACATTTGCCCACGGTTCCTGCGTAAAGTCGTAAGGGCTTGCGTGGGTCGTGTCAACCGCCTCGTAAACCTGCAACCCCGTCTTTTTTAGCCCCCGTAGACGGTCAACAGACCACATGCTCATGTGGTAAGGCGAAATAAAGGCCACACGCTCCATCCCTCGCTCCTTCAGGTAACGCCCAACGAAACGCCCTGGAAATTCGCCGAAAGCCAGGTTGAAAAAGGCGAAACGCCTTTCCTTTTTTAGGGCGCGGGGGATATCGTACAGCGGATGCTCCCACCACACCGACACGGGGAATCGCGTACACGAGAGTTTCGCCAGCAGTTTGCCCACATGGAACACCAGCATGGTCGATACGATGGCGCCAAAGCATTCGCGGCAATCTTCTAACTCGATCCAGTTCCCGCTCGCATCCAGGAACGTCTCCTCCTTTTCGAAATAGCCCAAAGCCTTAACCTTGAGGTTATTGCGGTGCGACTCTACGTAAACCTTCTGCATAAAGGAGAGTTCGCGTTCACCGAGGCAATTGAAGTCCCCGTTAGAGTTGCAGCGCATGATTAAGAAGATTTCCTTTGTTTTTAAGCTTTTCGGCCTTGAATTCCTAAAAAAATAACGGCCCTGCCCTTTGCGCTCTAGAATTCCCTTTTCGCGCAATTGTTCCAGCGTTCGTCTCATTGTTCCCAAGGTCGTTGTATAGGCCGAGCACAGGTCCTTGATCGAAGGGAGCGGGGCATCCACCGAAAATTTTCCAGATTCCCAGCTTTCCTGCAAAAGTCGCTCTACCCGTTCCATCTCGCGCTCATGTACCGAAATGACAATTTCCGGTTTCTTCCCCCAAAAGTAACCATTACCTTGTTCCGCATAAATCTTTCCCTGTTCCGTCAAGCCCTTGTATACACGAAATACGGTAAATGTCGATGCCCCCAAAGACGAAGCCACCTCGCGAACTGATGGCAACCGATCCCCATTCTTGAAATTTGCGGATTCAAGCCATTTGTAAAAATCATTCATTGTCATCCGAATTCTCCATAAATAACACTCGATACACTTTAGCACAAAAATAAATAATTTATGATTCTAATCACTCACAAACAACCTAACTTTTTAGTGAAAACAAAAGAAACTCCATTCTTCTTAAAAAAACGAGGCCTCTCATGTACAAGAAACTGCTCTTCACATTAGGAACTCTGCCTATGACCGCTTTAGCATTCCAAATCGGGGCCTGGGTCGGTGGACCTGGCCAATACCCACAGCCAACAAAGGAAAACGTTCTCGCGTTTCAGGAATTGCAGGGCACGCACATGGACCTCATCAGCCACTTTGCCCTGTTCGACATCAACGACTGGGATAATGTTGAACAGTATGCCAATGTCGCAAAGGATAACGGCTCTACGCTGGTTGTCACTTGGATGGCAAACGGCTACGGCGCACAAGATATCGTAAAAGGCAAAACCGACACCTACGTTCGCGAATTTGCAAAGGGCGTCAAGAACTACAGCGAAGAAATCTGGCTCAGGCCGCTCCACGAAGCCAACGGCGACTGGTACGACTGGGGAGTGGGCAAGGCAAATGCAGGGAACACTGACGCCAATGTCGCCGAGGCCTACCGCCACATCGTGAATATTTTCCGTGAAGAAAATGTGAACAACGTAAAATGGGTCTGGACCACCAACGCCTCGAACCATGGGAGTGGAACCAGTCTTACAGGCAACTATCCAGGCGATGAATACGTCGACTACATTTCTATCGACGGTTACAACTGGGGCAAGAGTCAAAGCTGGTCCAACTGGCAGACCTTTTCGCAAGTGTTCATGAAGGCCTATACTGCTCTTGCAAACATCAATAAGCCTCTCTTTATCGCCGAGATTTCCTGCTCCGAGCTGGGCGGCAGCAAGGCCGACTGGATCACCGACATGTTCGAGCACTTCGCCACGGACTTCTCGCGCGTGTTTGCTGTGATGTGGTTCAGCCAGAGTAAGGACGAAGAAGGGGACTGGGCGCTCAACACGTCCAATGCCGCCGTGGACGCCTGGAAGGCAGGCATCGCGAAGATGAAGGTCTTGTCGCTAGACAACAACACGGTAATCAGATCCAACGCAAAGTTCAGCAATAGCGGGCTCCGCCTCCAGGGCGGTAAGCTCTACATGCAGACCGACAAGGCCATTAAGGCAAGCGTAGTGCAGTTCGATAACCAGGGGCGGATTCTGTGGCAAAGCCAGGTGCAACAGTTTACCCCAGGCGAACACGCTATCGATGTTCCCAAGGCAAGCGCACAGAGCATCTACAAACTTTCAGTAATGCGATAGCTAAAAATTCTCTATTGTTGTCCGGTAAAAATCAAACATAGTTCAAAACTCCCTGAATCAGAATTAGAAGCAGGGATTTTTTATTCATTTCATCATCGCCAGAAGGCTTATTTTGGACCGAGAGCCTAGCTTTCGGTTTTGAAGAAATACAAAAATAACCCGCTTAGAAATAAGCGGGCTAAAAATAGATTCTCTAGATGCAATTAA